>MHHA01000024.1:0-26416 GCA_001805845.1 Omnitrophica WOR_2 bacterium RIFCSPLOWO2_12_FULL_46_30 | reverse complement strand
GTAGCGGGTAGAAATCCCGGCTCAAAGTATGAGCGGGCAAAGAAATTGGGCGTCAAGATTATTGATGAGAAAGAATTTATGGAGATGATTAGATGAAAACGCAGCTAAACGCAGCTAAAATAAAACATAGATGGACGCAGATTATTGGAGTGTCTGTTAGCTGCTCTTTTCTCTTTACTTTAATTGGCTGCGCTGCCTTCGTGCGTAAATTCACCCGCAAGCCAAAGGGAGAGCCAAAGAAAGAAGAGCCGGTAATTCAACCTGAGGTTTATCCTGAGGCTGCGGCAGCTAAGGATGAGCTCTATAAGGATTATTTTACTTTCTGGGAGGGATGGAGCGCTGAGCTTATGGAATTCTTAAATGAGAAGGCCAATTTTAAAAAACAGAGAGAATGCGCCTATGAAGCATTGGATAGCTTAATGAAGATGCGGGGACTGCTTAATGAAGAAAAGGCAAAAGGCCTGGAGCCTTTGATAAACGAATGGACCACTATTAAAGATATAATTTTTGCAGGCCGCCTCAACAGCGCAGACCACCAGTACTTAAAAAACAAGATAGAAAGAACCAAGGGCAGGGTGCGCAGAAATTTTGCTTATTCCAGAATAAAAAAGGATTTAAAATGATGCGCATTGATACGCTGGCAGTAGGCCAGATGCAGGTTAATTGTTATATTCTCTCAAGTAAAACCACTAAAAATGCCATCCTCCTTGACCCCGGGGATGAATATCCCAGGATAAAGGCCTGCTTAGATAAACATAAGCTCAAGCCCGAATTTATTGTGCACACTCACGGCCATATTGACCACATTCAGGCTGACAACGAATTCAATCTTCCGGTATATGCGCATAGCTTGGATGTTGAACTGCTTAAAGACCCCGAGAGAAATCTCTCTAATTTCTTAAGCCTTCCTTTTAAGGTGAAGCTTGATATCAGGCAATTAGAGGATTCTCAGATAATAGAGCTGGATGATTTGTCTTTAGAGGTTATCCATACTCCGGGGCATACCCCGGGCGGGATATGTTTAAGAAGCGCTCAGGTTGTTTTTACCGGAGATACGCTCTTTGCCGGCGGCATCGGCAGGACTGATTTTCCGGGAGCATCCTATGAACAGCTAATGAAGTCCATTCAAGATAAATTATTAGTCCTGCCTGATGAGACGGTAATTTACCCCGGCCACGGTCCTTCTTCGACTATCGGCAAGGAGAAAAGGAGCAATCCTTATGCAAGAATTCGTTGAAAGTTTTTTAAATTATCTGGCGGTGGAAAGGTCGCTCAGTAGGAATACCATTATCTCCTATAAAAGGGACCTGGGAAAATATATCGGCTACCTTAAAAATTGTAGGATTGATTCTTTATCTGAAACATCAAGAAAAAACATCAGCGATTTTATGTTTACCCTTAAGGACAAAGGCTTGTCAGCGAGTTCTGTTGCCAGGAATCTGGCGGCAATTAAGGTCTTTTATCGCTTTTTGCTGCGTGAAAGAATCCTTAAGACAGACCCCTCAGTCCTTCTGGAATCACCTAAATTATGGAAGAAGATACCCGATGTCCTTTCAATTGAAGAGGTGGAGGATTTGCTGCGCGCCTGCGACCTCCATCAAACGCGGGGGGTAAGAGACCGGGCAATTTTAGAGTTACTCTACGCAACCGGATTGAGGGTTTCGGAAGCAGTGAATCTAAAAGTTCAGGATGTTAATTTTGATGCGGGTTTTTTACGTTGTATTGGAAAAGGCTCTAAAGAAAGAATTGTCCCCTTGGGCAGGGAGGCGATTATTTCAGTGAAGAGATACTTAGAAAAGGCGCGCCCTAAATTGGCCAAAAATGCAAGCGATGATTCAATTTTATTCTTGAGCCGGCTCGGTAAGCGGATATCCCGGCAGTCCTTCTGGAAATTGGTTAAATATTATGCCCGCAGGGCGCAGCTTAAAAAAGAGCTCAAGCCTCATACGCTTCGCCATTCTTTTGCCACGCATCTTTTATCCCGGGGAGCAGACCTAAGAAGCGTTCAGGAGATGTTAGGGCATGCGGATATTTCAACGACTCAAATCTATACCCATATTGATAAAAACAGGCTGAAATTGATACACAAGACATATCATCCCCGTCCTTAACACGGATAGGCACGGATAATCCGCGTATAAATAATGGAAAACTTAACTGAGAAGCTAAAATCGTGCTCATCAGAAATCCTGGCGCGTTTAAAGTTCATCGCAGCGCTTGCCGGGGAGTTCAATTATCCCGTATATATTGTCGGAGGATTTGTCAGAGACCTTATCCTGGGAGTTGAAGATTTTGATCTGGATATCGTCATAGAAGGGGATGGCATACATTTCGCCAAAGAGCTCTCCCATAGATTAAAAGCTGATTTTATCAAGCATAGAAGATTTCAAACAGCGACTATAGTGATTAAAGATAAGACGCATCCTCACCCCGCTCCGCAGGAAGCCGCGGCTGTAAAGCCGTCAAGCGGGGCTGGCGGCAGATTTTTCAGTATCGGCACAAAAATCGATATAGCCACCGCGCGAAAGGAAATCTACGAGCAGCCGGCGGCTCTTCCCAGGGTAAGCCCGGGAACGATTAAGGATGATTTAGGAAGGCGGGATTTTTCCATTAACGCGATGGCGGTAAGTATCTCAGAAGGCGCCTTTGGGCAATTAGTAGATTTTTATGATAGCAGAGAGGACCTCAGGAATAGAAGAATCAGAGTTTTGCACTCCTTGAGCTTTATTGATGACCCCACGCGGCTCTTGCGCATAATCCGTTTTGAGCAGCGCTTTAATTTTAGCTTAGAGAAAACAACGTTACGGCTTCTGAAAGAGGCGGTAAACCTAAAGATGCTCCAGAAGGTGCATAAGCATCGCCTGCGCGATGAGCTTATTTTGATTTTTAAAGAGCCGCAGACAGTTCGCTGTATCAAGCGGGTTTATGCTTTATGCGGTTTTGAATTCATCCATCCGGGCCTGCGCCTGAGCAGTAAAATGCTTGCCATGCTTAAGAAAGCAAATGAAACTCATATGTGGTTTAAGAATAACTTCCCGCACAAGCGTAGATTAGAGCTCTGGGTGCTTTATTTAGCGGTGTTATTAGAAGGCCTGCCTTCCCTTACGCTGCGGAAAGTCCTAATGGAGTTTGCCTTCCATAAGTCAGAATCTAAGATTGTCCTCTCTTATAAATCCGATGCGCAGAGAATAAGCTTGAAACTGAAAGGAGCCGTTTCGCCAAGTTCAATCTATAAGATTCTGGAGCCGCTTCGTTACGAAGTTATCATTCTCGCCTTAGCGAAAACCAATGAAGCAAGGATTAAGAATAAGCTCATAGATTTCCTGCGTCTTTACAACGGAAGCCGCATCTTTACCAGCGGCCATGAGCTTAAAGCATTAGGCGTCCAGCCCGGGCCTCATTTTAAAGAAATTCTTAAAACACTTCTCTATGCAAAATTAGATAAAAAGTTCCATACCAAAGAAGAAGAACTGTCCTATTTGCAGAATGTCATTCTGGCAAAGAGATAAGCCAGAGGGCAATGCCTGCCTGCTGAGCAGGCAGGGTGCGGCTTCCCATAGCCGCAGCCATAACCAGGGGGATGAAATGAGCAGGGTGGAAAGGGTAGCGCAGGCAATAAAAGAAGAGGCAGGCAATATCATTGCGAATGAGCTTAAGGATCCGCGCTTAGGTTTTATTACCGTAATGCGCGTTGAGCTAACCAAGGATTTGCAGTTAGCCAGGATTTATTGCAGCATTATGGGCAGTGAGGATAAAAAAGACAAGGCTATGGAAGGATTAGAGTCGGCCCGGGGTTTTATCCGGCGGCTTTTGAGCGAGCGGCTTAAGCTGCGCTTATCCCCCGAATTAGTTTTTAAATTAGATAAATCGGTTGATTACAGCATTGAGATTGCCGAGGCAATTGAAAGGATTAAGGATGAGTCTAAAAAAGACAGAGGAATTGATAAAAAAACATGAGGTTTTTTTAATTACCACCCACGTAAATCCCGAGGCAGACGGTATCGGCGCGGAATTGGCATTCTTCCATCTGCTAAGAAAATTAGGAAAGAGCGGTTTCGTTATCAATGAAAGCAAAGTGCCTGTTGAATGCGAATTTCTGCCCGGGACAGAGTATATACAGCCATTATCAGGGAAAACAAAAAGAAAGAAGTTTGACTGCGGCGTATTCCTTGATTGCTCCGAAGGCCGGCGCTCACCCAGAGTAGCAGAATTAACTAAAGGAAGGCCGCTCTTAAACATAGACCACCACAGGTCAAATACAAGGTTTGCCAGCGTGAACTGGGTTGACCCTAAGGCGTCTTCAGCCTGCGAGATGGTCTATCGGCTTTATCAGGCGCTGAAGGTGCCCGTAGATAAAGAGGCGGCGATTATGCTTTATGCGGGCATAACCGTTGATACCGGCTCTTTTCATTATAGCAATACTACTGCGTTAACCCACCGTATAGCCGCTTCTCTGATTGAAAAAGGCATATCCGTTTCAGGCGTGTATAATAAACTTTTTGAGAATAGCTCATTTAATGACATCAAATGCTTAGGCGGGATATTACTTTCGGTTGAGCGCGATGCCGCAGGCAGGATTGCCTGGGCCCAGATTCCCCGCGAGCGCCAAAAACAAAAGCTCATCAAGGCTGATATGGCTGAGTCGGTCCTGGGGCTTTTGCGTTCAATCAAGGGGGTTGAATTGAGCATGGTTTTTAAAGAGGCGCTGAGTAAGAAAAACCAGGTGCGCATAAATTTTCGTTCCCAGACCGCATTTGACTGCAACCGGCTGGCATCTTGCTTCGGCGGCGGCGGCCATAAAAATGCAAGCGGCGCGACAGTCGCCGGCGGCTTAGCAGAAGTTAAAGAAAAGGTTATTCAATACGCAAAGAAATTGATGCATAGCTTCTCGCAACGCTAATGGTTCGATCCGGAATACTCCTTATTGATAAACCAGAAGGCATTACCTCCCACGATGTCGTTGATATCGTGCGAAAAAAATTCAACCTCCGGCATATTGGGCATGCCGGAACGCTTGACCCCATCGCCACCGGTTTATTGATTATCTTAGTGGATAAAGCCACCAAGCGCTTTAGCCGCTTTGTGAATTTTGATAAGGAATATATCGCAATCTTGCGGCTGGGCGCTCAAACTGATAGCGGCGATGCGCAGGGTAAAATCATCGCAACTTCGGATTATCAACAGATAAGCCAAGAGCGCGTTAGCGCCGTATTAAAAGCCCTGGAGGGAAAGATAGAGAATATCCCGCCGATGGTTTCAGCCATAAAGCATAAAGGCAGGCCCCTGTATGTGTTAGCCCGTAAAGGAATCACCATAGAACGAAAAGCCCGGATGGTCAATATCCACCAGCTTAAATGCTTAAAGTTTTCTTTGCCGGATATAGAGTTCCAGATCAGGTGTTCCAAAGGCACCTACATCCGAAGCCTGGGTGAAGAAATTGCCAGGCGCCTTGATTCCGCAGGGCATATTATCTGGATACGGCGCACGGCAATCGGTCCATATTCGGTTTCGGATGCAAAGAAAATAGACAGCTTTGATGAAGACGATATTCGGACTATCTAATCTAAAGGAAAAATTTAAAGATACCATCGTCATGATTGGTGTCTTTGACGGTATGCATAGAGGGCACCGTTATTTAATTGAAAGAGCTGTCCGCGCTGCCAGGGCCCTGCATAAAAAAACAGTAGCCATCACCTTTGACCCTCATCCTAAAGGGCAGCCTTATCTTATCTCGCTCGCGCACAGGCTCAAGGTTATCGCAGAGCTTGGCGTCAGCGCCTGCTTGGTTATTCGTTTTAGCCAACAATTTGCGAAGAGCCCGCCTGAGAGTTTTATCCGGGATACCTTAGTAAAATTCTTTCATCCGCTCTATGTTTTTGTAGGCGATAATTTTCGTTTTGGTTATAGAGCGCAGGGAGATGTGGCATTGTTAAAACGTTTGGGAAAGCTCCTCGGTTTTCAGGTAAGGCCGGTAAGAGAATTAGGCGCCGGCAGAAAGAAGATAAGCTCCCAACGTATCCGCAGCTTAATTAGAGCCGGGAGCTTAAAGAAGGCCGAGGAATTGCTGGGAAGGAGGGTCTCTGTTTTAGGCACCGTGATAAAGGGCGAAAGCAGGGGCAGGATTTTGGGATATCGGACAGCTAATATCGATCCCCACCATGAAGTCCTGCCAAAGCCGGGCGTCTATGCGGTAAAGGTTTTATATAATGAAAAAGAATATAACGGTATCTGCAATATCGGCAGAAGGCCTACCTTCAACTCTCAAGAGGAACCGCTCAATATTGAGGTGCATCTGTTTAATTTCAGGAAGGATATTTACGCAGAAGATATGGAGATTAAGTTTATCCGTAAGCTCCGTGACGAAAAGAAATTCCCCTCTCCTTCATTCCTCTCCATCCAGCTCAAAGAAGACAGCCGCAATGCCCTGCGCTTACTTAACCTCAAAAGAGTGGGATAATGCGGGAAAAGAAATTTTAAAAGTCGTGCCTCTGGCAACCTGGCTATCTACCGTAATAGCGCCCCGGTGCTCCTTAATGATGTTCTGGACAATAGCCAGGCCTAAGCCCGTCCCCTCGCCCACAGGTTTGGTGGTAAAAAATGGCTCAAAAATCTTAGAGAGGTTTTCTTGAGGTATGCCTACGCCTGTATCAGAGACAGAGATATTCACTCTGTTATTCTCCGGAGTATATTGAGTTCTTATGGTAATTACTCCGCTTTCCTTCTGCGGCTTTTTTAGTATCGCCCATTTGGCATTGGAAATTAAATCAAGGAACACCTGTTGAAGGAGCTGGTAGTCCCCCATGATTTTAGGCAGGTCGCTGGCGAGTTCTTTCCGGATAAGGCAACGGCCTATTTTAATTTCATATTCTACCAGGGCAATTACTTTTTCTATGGCTTCATTTACCGAAGTGGGCACGAAGAAACCCTGGGAGACGTGAGAAAAATCCAGTAAAGTCGTGGTTATCTTCTTGCATCTTAAAGCAGATTCTTCAATGGTCTCTATCAGTCCTCTAAAATTATCAGGAACAGCTTCCTTATTTTGCTCAAGAAGCATCTTCATTAACTGGGCATTATTCAGGATGCCGGTTAAAGGGTTGTTTATTTCATGGGCAATACTGCCTGCGGTCTGGCCCAGGGTTGACATCTTGGCGGTCTGGATGAGCTGGCCCTGCGTCTCTTTGAGCTTGCTGTAGGCATTTTTTAATTCTTCCTGAATCTGACTGCGCTCTTCTTCCATCCGCTTACGCTCGCTGATGTCTTTGGCAGTAGAAACAAAATAGGTAATTCTGCCGGCGCTATCTTTAATCGGCGTAATGGTTTTTTCTTCATAATAGAGGTCCCCGTTTTTCTTCTTATTGATGATTTCGGCGCGGAAGATTTTACCGGAGCGGATGGTTTCCCAGAGTATACGGTAAAATATTTCATCGTGCCTGCCTGATTTCAGGATCCGCGGCGTCCTGCCGATTACCTCCTCTTTTGTATAGCCGGTAAATTTCTCAAAAGATGCATTGACATATTTGATGGTGCCTTCCTTATCGGTGATAATAACGTAATCGGCAGTCTGCTCAACCGCATTTGAGAGTATTTTTAATTCTTCGCTTTTATTCTCTAAGCTCTCCATCAGGTTATTATAGCGCCCGGCAATCTGCCCCACTTCGGTGAATGGTTCAACAGGAGCCCTCTGGCTTAAGTCGCCTGTCCTTGCCTGGTCCTCTATTATTCTGAAAAAATCAAGCAGTTCGGTGGTTGCCCCGTGCTCAGAGACATTTAGCCCGGCATATTCTTCCTCAGCCGTAACCCGCAGCCTAAGGAAGCGGTTAAGAATCCATAAAAGGATAAGGCTTACTCCAAAGGTCCAGATAAAACATACCGCCACCCCTAACGTCTGAACCGCTAATTGCTGCAGCCGGCTTAAGCCCGTAGCTATGAGCTTTGCGTCGCCGAATATGGCCACGGAAAGTGTCCCCCATATACCTGCGCCTAAGTGCACCGGAATTGCGCCCACCGCATCGTCAATGCGCAGGCGCTCCAACAGCCAATCAGTGGCTAACATCGCAATGCCGCCGACGCCGCCGATAACTATGGCGGAGTTTGCGTCAGCAACATAGCAGGGCGCGGTAATCGCCACGCATCCTGCCAGCGAGCCGTTAATCACAAAATCTACTCTTGGGCTTTTTTGGAGAACCCAGCCCAATGCCAGAGTAATGAGCATACCGGAAGCTCCTGCCAGGACGGTATTGGTGAGCAGGCGGGGGACCGCATTATTTAACTCTAAGGTACTGCCTCCGTTAAATCCCAACCAGCCAAACCAGAGTAAAAATACTCCTAAGACCGAAACCGGAATATCGTGGCCTTGTATTTTTCTGGGAGATTGATTCGGAGGAAATCTCCCAGAGCGCGGTCCCATAATGAGCAGGGCCGCAAGCGCCACCCATCCGGCAAGGCTATGCACTACGGTTGAGCCGGCAAAATCCACAAACCCTAAATTTCCTAACCAGCCGCTCAATATCCTCTTATCTATTCCGCTCCAGGCCCAATGGCCAAACACAGGATAGATTAAAGCGGAAACAATTATGGTTACTGCAATGTATGCCCGAAAGCGCATCCGTTCTGCCACCGCACCCGAGATGATGGTGGCTGAGGTGCTGCAGAACATCAGCTCAAACAGGAAGAAGGCGGCAGGCAAACCGCTATCCTTAAAGGTGAAGAAAAAATCTGAGCTTCCGATCAGGCCGCCCTTGGTTGCCCCAAACATAAAGGCAAAACCAAGCGCCCAGAATATCAGAGCAGTGATGCCAAAATCAGTCAGATTTTTTATGGCTACATTAATGGTATTTTTGGCGCGGCTCAGGCCGGATTCCAAACAGGCGAATCCTGCCTGCATGGTAAAGACCATGGCGGCTGTTATTAACAACCATAATGCATCAATGGTAGGCTTATCCATAAGTTTGCTTTAGCTAAACAAGAAAATCGCCTCAGAAATATTTCCAACTAAACTATAACATATATTTATTATAGTGTCAATCGTTAATAGCGGCAGTATATATAAGAGATGGTTTTTATGGCCGCTACATTTCTTAGTATATCATCGCCAATAGGATACAAGATATTGTATATAGAAAAATTCAGGCAACATTTATCTTGACAAGCTCCAAATGCAGTGTATACTTTATTCCATAGAGTGGCTCAAAGTGGAGGAAAGTGGCTAAAAATGTTTTACGGAGAATATCAGCATACTATAGACCGCAAAGGAAGACTTATCTTGCCGGCAAAATTCAGGGAAGCCGCCAAGAATAATTATATAGAAAAATTCTTTGTGACTCGCGGATTAGATAAGTGCCTCTTTATGTTTAGCGAAGAAGAGTGGAAAAACTATGAGGCCAAGCTAAAAGCCGTGTCTTTTACTAAGCAGCAGGCGCGCACCTTTAATCGCTTATATTTTTCCGGCGCTACCGAGGTGGCCCCTGACCGCCAGGGCAGGATTATCATTCCGCAGTATTTAAAGGATTTTGCCGATATAAAAAAAGAAGTGGCGATTGTCGGCGTTTCAAACCGGATTGAACTCTGGTCCAGGACGGCCTGGCAGGATTTTTACGCTCACTCAAGCGCTACTTTTGAGGAGATTGCCCAGAATCTCTTGGAGGAAGGCGCTGCATCATAGACGAAGGCGGTTTTAGCAAAGGCGGCAGATATATGGCGGTTAATATTGAACATATACCGGTTATGTGCAGGGAGGCAGTGGAATATTTGAAGTTAAGGCCCGGCCTTACCATTGTTGACGCTACCATCGGCACAGCCGGGCACGCGATGAAAATATTAGAAAAGATAACTCCGGGCGGCAGGCTGATAGGGATTGACCGCGATGCAGAATCCCTGTTGATTGCCGGAGGCCGCCTGAAGGAATTTAATCAGAACGTGGACTTAGTGCACGCCGACTTTCGCAGTATTGATAAGATTTTGTTAGGACTTAATCTAAAGAAGATAGACGGCATACTTTTTGATTTGGGGGCCTCAAGCTATCAGCTTGATTCCCAAGAGCGCGGCTTTAGTTTCCGTTATAATGCGCCGTTAGATATGCGTATGGATAAAACCAGCTATATCCTGGCTTACGATTTAGTGAATAATCTGACTGAAAAGGAAATTTCCGATATCCTCTGGTCTTTTGGCCAGGAGCGTTGGCACAATCGTATTGCTAAATATTTAGTAAGAGAAAGGGCGCGGCATCCTATTTCTACCACTAACCAGCTCAAAGAGATTGTCTTAAGGGCCATACCCTATAAATTCAGCGGATATCAACGGATACATCCGGCAACCCGGACCTTTCAGGCGCTGCGCATTGCGGTAAACCGCGAGCTTGAGGCTTTAAGCGAAGCTCTGGAGCATATCCCCGAATTTTTAAAAAAAGGAGCTGTCGTTTGCGTAATCTCCTTTCATTCCTTAGAAGACAGGCTGGTAAAACACAATTTTAGAGAAAATGCGCAGAGGGGAATCTACCGGCTGATGAGCAAAAAGCCGACAGCGCCGACGGATGAAGAAATCGAAGAGAACCCCCGCGCGCGAAGCGCTAAGATGAGGGCGGCAGTCAGAATTTAGTTAAGGGAGCACTAGAATGAGGTTAAAATATTTTATTATCTGTTTAATGGCGCTAACTACCTTGAGCCTGGTATATACCTGGCAGCAGAGCGAAATTATCAAGCTTGCCTATCTGGAAAATAATAAGAATAAGGCCTGCAAAGAATTACTTGATAGAAATCAGTATTTACGCTATAATCTGATTAGTCAGAAGTCCGCATTGAACCTGGGAAATAAATTATTAGACGGCGCTGCTAATTTTGAGATACCTCAGCCGTCACAAGTGATGACTTTGCCGCTAGCGATTGATAATGCGCAGGGCGGGCTTCAGGATGGATTTCGTTCCACGCAAAAGGCAGGAATTAAACTTAAGCGGCAAGAAACTTTCGTAGTGAGTATTGCGAAGCTGCAGAATGCCTTACCGCTTTTGATAGTCAAATCATTCATTAACAAACAGGCCCAGGCCCAGGATTTCAATAACCGCTAAACCCCGCCCTTTGTAACGGGTAGGAATTCTCCGCTCTCGCTTTCACCTCGCATTTGATGGGTTTGACTGCGCTCACCATCAATCCTTAAGCGTAGTTGAAGGATTGATTGAGCGGGGTAGATAGATAAAATTTCTGTGCATACCGGCATCAGCCACCGTCGCTTCCGAGCGGTCATTTTTATTTTTTTATTCCTCTTTGTCCTCTGTGTCTTACGCCTCCTGTATATTCAGCTCTTTAGGTCCAGCTATCTTTCTGATGTAGCCAGCCAGCAGCACAATCTCTATATTGAATTAGAGCCCTTACGGGGCGCCATTTACGACCGCAATCTGAAACCACTCGCAGTAAACCTTCCCGCGGATTCACTCTATGCCTCAAACCGCCAGTTCAAAAATAAAGAAAAAGCAATCCTGCAGTTAGTTGAGGCCCTGGGCTTAGACTATAATTATCTGAAAGGCAGGCTCTATCGTAATAAGGCATTTGTCTGGATTGCCCGCAAGCTGTCCTGGGAGCAGGCTGAGAAGATAAGGCAGTTGAAAATTGAGGGACTGGGATTTATTCGCGAGAGTAAGCGCAGCTATCCGGATAAAAATCTTGCCTCGCAGACAATAGGTTTTGCGGGTCTGGATAACGTGGGTTTAGAAGGATTAGAGCTGCAGTATGATGAGTATCTGAAAGGAACAAGCGGCTGGACAGTTGTGCTTAGGGATGCCAAGCAGAATAAATTACTCAGCCAGAATCTGCTCTTACCCAGAGACGGCTCTGAGTTAATCTTAACCATTGATGAATTTATTCAGTTTATTGCGGAAAGGGAATTAGAGAGGGTTTATAAGACATTTAAAGCCAGAGGGGCATCGGTGATCATTCTTAATCCCAAGACAGGAGAGCTCTTGGCTTTGGCCAACCGGCCAACCTACGATGCGAATCATCCGCAAGTCTCAAGTGCGGATTTCCGGCGCAATCGGGCGCTCTGTGATATGTTTGAGCCGGGTTCTGTTTTCAAGATTGTGACCGCCTCGGCAGCATTGGAGGAAGGAAGGTTTAACGAATCAGACCGCTTTTTTTGTGAAAACGGTTCTTACCGGGTGGCTAATCATATTCTCCACGACCACCATGCGCACGGCTGGCTTAGCTTTAGCCAAGTTTTTAGCGAGTCAAGCAATATTGGCACCACCAAAATTGCCCAGAGTTTAGGCCCGGATATTATCTATCGCTACTCCGCCTCCTTTGGTTTTGGCAGAGAATCAGGATTAGATATGCCGGGAGAAATCCCCGGCGTATTAAAAGAGCCGAAAACCTGGTCTAAGACCTCAATCGGCGCGGTGCCCATAGGACATGAGGTCGGGGTTACCGCCCTGCAGCTTGCCTGCGCAATATCGGCCATTGCAAATGACGGCATATTGATGAGGCCGAGCATTGTAAAGGCAATCCGGGATACCCGGGGCCAGATAATTAAGGAATATAAACCCGAAGAAGTAAGGCGGGTAATTTCCTCAAAAACAGCAAAACGCATCAGAGATATATTGGTCTTAGCCACTGAAGAAGGGACCGGAAAGCTGGCCAGGGTTTCTGATTTTAAGGTTGCCGGAAAAACCGGCACTGCTCAGAAGATTGAGCCGGACGGCAGCTATTCGCATAGTAAGTATATTGCTTCATTCATCGGTTTTGCGCCGGCTGATCAGCCGCTGGTGGCAGTCGTGGTCACTGTAGACGAGCCGCGCCCTTATTATTTTGGCGGAGTGGTTGCGGCTCCGGTATTTAAACGGATTGTCCAGGATGTAGTGAAATACCTGAAACTAGAGAGGAATAACGATGCAATTAGCGAGATTGCTAAGAAGACTAGATAAGCCACCCCGCCTACGGCGGGGCACTAGCCGCAGCCATAGGCCAGAGGGCGATGGTGCGGCTTCCACTAGCCGCAGCCATAGTAAGCGCCCTGAAAAACTTTCAGAAAATGTGGATATCTCAGGCCTCGCTTGCGATTCCCGAGCCGTAAGAAAAGGCTCCCTTTTCGTAGCTATTGATGGCACAAAAGTAAAAGGCAGTGATTTTATCGCTGAGGCGATAAAAAAAGGCGCTTCGTGCGTGGTTAGCGCTAATGGCAGGACTGCATTGGCTAAAACGAGAGTGCCCGTTATCCATTTTTCCGATACCCGCTATGCCCTGGCGGTGCTGGCAGATGAATTTTTTGGCCATCCCTCCGGCAAGCTCAAAGTGATTGGCGTTACCGGCACAAACGGAAAAACCACCATCACCTATCTCATCCGCAGTATACTCCAGGAGGCTCATTTTTCCTGCGGTATAATCGGAACCGTGGGTTATTCTTTTGAAGAGAAAATCATTCCTACCCAGAATACCACGCCCGGACCATTAGGCCTGCAAATGTTCTTAAAGCAAATGGTTAGAGCCGGATGCGCTTACTGCGTAATGGAGGTTTCTTCGCACGGCTTAGATCAGCAAAGGACCAGGGCAATAGATTTTAAAGCCGCTCTATTTACTAATCTGACTCATGACCATCTGGATTACCATCTTAATTTAGAAAACTATTTTTCTGCCAAAGCCAAGCTTTTCCGGGAGCTTAATAAAGACGCCTTTAGCATAATCAATGCCGATAGCCCTTATGCCGGGAGGCTTACGGCTGTAGGCCGGGGGAAATTAATTACCTATGGAATAGATTCGGCCTGCGATATTAGAGCTAGAAATTTAGCCTTAGATTTGGCAGGAAGCGAATTTATCCTGCATACGAAAAAACGCAAGACAAAAATCAAGACCCGCCTTATCGGCAGGCACAATATCTCTAATGTCTTGGCTGCTATCGCCTTTGGCTTGAGTCAGAAAATAGAATTAGCGCGGATTGTCCGCGCCGTAGAAAATTTTAACGGCGTCAAGGGAAGGCTGGAAAGGGTCAGGGCGCAGGAAAGGAATGTTTTTATTGACTATGCACATACTCCTGATGCTCTGATGAATGTCCTGGCGGCCCTCAAGGCACTCTCCGGGGGTAATCTGACGGTTGTCTTTGGCTGCGGAGGAGAGCGCGATGCTTTTAAGAGGCCGCTGATGGGAGAGCTCGCCCAGAAATATGCGGATAAGGTTATTATCACCTCTGATAATCCCCGCAGTGAAGAGCCGCAAAAAATTGCCGATGAGATTACCTTAAGGATGCGCGGGGGTAATTACAGGGTTATTTTAGAGCGCAAAGAGGCAATTGCCTGCGCCTTATCCGCGTCTAAAGCCGGCGACACAATCCTTATTGCCGGAAAAGGCCATGAGGATTACCAAATTCTCAAAGACAGGAAGATTGAATTTGACGATGCAATTGTAACAGGACAACTCTTGCGTCAGATGGGATTATGACAGAGATATGTGGACTATAAGAGAAATATCGCAGGCAACGGCGGGTGAGCTTGTTGCCGGAAATCCCGATGAGGAGATCGCCGGCGTTTCTATAGATTCACGCACCATTAAAAAAGGCGATATATTCATCTGCATAAGAGGAGAGCGTTTTGACGGCCACGATTTTATTCCCCAGGCAATAAAAAATGGCGCAGCAGCTATTTGTTTTTGCCGGGATAAAGCGGCAGGAGCAGGGAGTAAAATTCCGCGCAATGCCATCGCGGTTAGCAATACCATAACCGCCTTAAGCGCACTGGCCTCTTACCAGCGCAAACGTTTCTCTATACCGGTAATCGGTATAACCGGAACAAACGGCAAGACTACCTGCAAAGAGATGCTCGCTTCTCTGTTAAGTTCCAGGTATAAGGTTCTCAAAAATCAAGGAACCCGGAATAATATCATTGGTTTATCCCTGGCCCTGCTTCGCTTAGATACAAGCCATGAAATCGCGGTATTAGAATTAGGGACGAATCATTTTGGCGAGCTCAGGGAGCTTTGCCGGATTGCCGTACCCGCGGTAGGGCTGATTACTAATATCGGCCCGGCGCACCTTGAATTTTTTGGCGATGAAAAGGGAGTCCTGAGAGAGAAATGGGAATTGATTAAGGAGTTGGCTTTTCCCCGTATCGGAATTTTAAACGTTGACGATAGCCTGCTCAAAGAAAAATTATCCCGCGCCGGGGTCAGCTTTTTTACCTTTGGCATCGCCAATAAAGCCGATTTTATGGCGCGAAGAATACTCCAGCAAAACGGAAAGCTCAGCTTCTATATTAAAAATTATCCCATTGAGCTAAAAACAGTTTCTAAGGTTAATGTCTACAATGCCCTGAGCGCCTATGCTGCGGCAAGAATTTTTGGTATTGACGCCGGTGATATAATGAATAAATTAAAGTATTTCCGGTTTCCTCAAGCCCGTTTCCAGAGGAAAAGAATAAACGGCTTTTACGTAATTGATGATGCTTACAACGCAAATCCCGCATCAATGCATAATGCCATTGATGCCTTTAATAATTTGAGAACCCGCGGGAGGAAAATTGCAATCATTGGCGATATGCTGGAATTAGGCCAAAAGGCCGGCGAGCTGCATAGGCAGGTTGGGGGAGCGTTAGGTAAATCCTCTATTGATATGCTCATCGGCGTGGGAGGGCTATCGCATATTGCCTGCGATGCGGCGCAGGCAGGCAGCCTAAATCACAAAGTAATATATAAGTGCGAGACAGCCGATGAAGCCAGGGGTATAGTTGCCTCTCTGCTTAAAAAAGGAGATTTTGTTTTACTGAAAGGCTCGCGGGCAATGAGGCTGGAGGAGATATTTATAAAAGAAACCAGAAACCAGTAACCAGAAAAGAATAATTGAGAACAGACATCTTTCTCACTTATAAGAAATGTTATATCATTTACTCTATTCTTTAAAAGATATCCATTCGTTTTTTAATATCTTCAAATACATCACCTTCAGGGCGGTCCTGGCGGCAACCAGCGCATTCCTTATCAGTATTATTTTTGGGCCTTTAGTAATCAGGAAACTCTCACAATTTAAGATTGGACAACAGCTCAGGCCGCCTGAAGAATGCTTAGACTTATATAAACTCCACAGCGCAAAAGCCGGCACTCCCACTATGGGAGGGATTTTGATATTGGCAAGTATAGCGTCCGCTGTCTTGCTATGGGCTGACCTTACAAATAGTTATATCCTCTTTACCCTCCTTGCAACCTCAGGCCTGGGGGGAATAGGTTTTCTTGATGATTACATCAAGCTTTCTAAAAAACGCTCCAGGGGACTGACGATTTCGGGAAAATTTATTCTTCAGGCAGCGGTAGGCCTGGTGATAGGCTATTTTGCATCTCTCAACCAGAATTTGGGCCCAAGGCTGGATGTGCCGTTTTTTAAAAACATTATTCTGGATTTGGGTTCTTTTTACATTCTTTTTGTCGCGTTAGTGGTGGTTGGCTCATCCAATGCGGTAAATCTTACTGATGGTTTAGACGGCCTGGCTATCGGCTGCACAATTATGGTCGCGCTTACCTATACTATTTTAAGCTATGTTTCAGGGCATGCCGTATTTAGCAATTACTTGTTGATACCTTTTATTCCCGGAAGCGGTGAACTGACTGTTTTTTGCGCCAGTATCCTGGGCGCTTCTTTGGGTTTTTTATGGTTTAATTGTTTTCCGGCGAGTGTTTTTATGGGAGATATCGGCTCCTTATCTTTGGGGGGAGCTATCGGAACGATAGCGGTCTTCGTTAAGAAGGAGTTTTTGCTTATCATTGTAGGGGGAATATTTGTGTTAGAGGCGTTATCGGTTATACTTCAGGTAGGGTCATTCCGTCTCAGGAAAGGAAAGAGAATATTCAAGGTTGCGCCCCTGCATCATCATTTTCAGGTTTTAGGCTGCCCGGAAAGTAAGGTTATCGTGAGGTTCTGGATTGTGGGAATAATTTTGGCTGTGCTGACATTGGCAACCCTGAAGATACGATAGTTGAATGATTAAAAACTACAGAGGCAAAAAGGTAGCTGTGGTGGGCCTGGCCAGGAGCGGAGCTGCGGTTAGCCGTTTATTAAGGGATTTGGGCTCTCAGGTATATGTTACCGATAGCGCCGACAATGACAGGCTGAGGCTCTTAGCTGAAGATTTGAAAAGGCGGGGTATCTACCTTGAAACAGGCGGGCATTCCCTTGATTTCATCAGGAATAAGGACCTGGTGGTGAGCTCTCCCGGCGTAAGCAATAAATCGCAAGCGCTTCTCTGGGCCGATGAATTGAAGATTCCGGTTGTTAGCGAGATAGAGCTATCCTGGTCGCTTTGTCCGGCAACCGTTATTGCTATTACCGGGACTAACGGTAAAACAACGGTAACCACCCTCCTGGGCAAAGTTTTGGAAACAGCCGATAGGCGGGTATGGACCCTGGGAAACATAGGAAAACCCTTTGCGCAAGAAGTAATGAATATGCATAGCGATGATTTTGTTTCTCTGGAAGTCAGCTCTTTTCAATTAGAAAGAATTATTGCCTTTAAACCGAAGGTCTCGGTTATATTAAACTTTACCCGTGACCATTTGGATAGATACGGGGATATGCCTGAATATCTGGCGGCAAAAAAACGTATTTTTATGAATCAGTCTCGCGACGATTACTTAGTTCTAAATTATGACCAGCCAATCTTAAGGGGCCTGGCTAAAGAAAGCAAGGCTAAAGTAATCTTCTTTAACGCGCGACGCGCGACGCAAGACGCCCCGCATTTAAATCCTAATCATTACGCGGTTATGGCTGTGGCTAAAATTTTTGGTATATCCGAAGCTCGCTGTATGGAGGTCTTCCGGAATTTTAAGGGAGTAGAACACCGCTTAGAACAGGTGCGCACTATCAATGGTATAGAATTCATCAATGACTCAAAGGCAACTAATGTTGATTCCACCGTATGGGCTTTGCAGGGTATGCATAAGCCAACCATCCTTATCGCCGGCGGCAGGGATAAAAATAGCGATTATCGCCTGATTTCGGATTTAATCAAACAAAAGGTTAAGCTCCTTATGTTAATAGGCGAGGCAAGAGAAAAAATCCGCACTGCCTTTAAGGGGCTCCTGTCTATTGAGGAGGCCTCATCCCTTGAAGAGGCAACCCAAAAAAGTTTTAAGCGCGCGCATGGCGGCGACTGCGTATTGCTTTCTCCGATGTGCGCCAGCTTTGATATGTTTGAAGATTATGAACAGCGGGGAAGGGTGTTTAAGGAAATAGTAAATAAGTTGTAATATGCGTAAGATAAGGATATCGCTGTTAATGATTGTTTTTACCTTAATCGTTATTGGTATCGTGATGGTTTACAGTTCAACGGCGATCTATGCCTGGCAGAAATACAACGATAGCGCTTATTTTCTAAAGCGCCATCTGCTCTTTATTCTCATCAGCGTTCTCTGCACCGCGTCGGTTATGTCTTTTGATTACCGTATCTTAAGTAAATATGCAAAAAAATTAGTTCTGCTTTCTTTGTTTTTCTTAGTCCTCCTGCAAACTCCCGGAGTCAGCCGTGAAATAGCCGGCGCAAAGAGGTGGTTCCGGCTGTTGGGTTTAAGCTTTCAGCCCTCAGAATTTGCCAATTTGGCAGTGATTATCTATACGGCTTCATTCCTTTCGCGCAAAGGGATCGCCAGAATGGAGCAGTTTAGCTTTGGCTTTTTGCCTGTGATCGTAGTCTTGGGGATGGTAAACCTTTTAGTTTTGATTCAGCCGGATTTGGGAACAGTGGTTGCCCTGAGCATCGTTGTCTTCATTATGCTTTTTATCGCAGGAGCGCGCTTGGCGTATCTTAGCTATATCTTTTTACCATCCCTGCCTTTTTTGTACCTCTTGATTTTCAACGTTCCTTATCGGCGGCTACGGATAATGGCTTTTTTAAATCCCTGGGCTGATTCCTTAGGTTCAGGATTCCAGCTTATTCAATCTCAGGTTGCTCTGGGCTGCGGCGGAATATTCGGAAGGGGCCTGGGTAAAAGCCTGCAAAAATTATTCTATCTGCCGGCGGCGCATACTGATTTTATATTTTCGATTCTCGGAGAAGAATTAGGATTTTTTGCTACGGTAGCGGTGGTGGGTTTATTTATCCTCCTTTTTCTTAATGGCTGTAAGATTGTAAAATCCACGCGGGATACCTTTGGCGTTTTTTTAAGTTTAGGAATCATTTCGCTGCTTTCGTTGAAAGCAATCCTCAATATCGGTGTCAGTATCGGAGTATTTCCCACCAAGGGCCTGCCGCTTCCTTTTATCAGCTACGGCGGTTCATCCTTGCTCGTGGATATGATTAGTTTCGGACTTTTGCTTAATGTCGCCAGGTTCGCCGCGGAGCCATGAATCGCGTAAAAATACTCATTGCCTCCGGAGCAAGCGCCGGGCACTTGTACCCGGCGCTTTCCTTTGCCCAAAAGCTGCGTGAGAAGGAAGCAGGGGCGGATATCGCCTTTGTTTCTTCGCGGCGCGGCGGCATCGCGGAGGAGATTAGCGCTCACGGCTTCAGGCTGTTTCTTATCTCTGTATTGCCGTTTAGTTTCAAATCATTTAAGAAGTTCTTCCTTGCATTTTGCCGTTTTATCAGGTCATTTTTTGAGTCCTTCTTAATCATTGAAAAATTCAGGCCAGATGTTGTCGTGGGCTTCGGTTCTTACGTGAGTTTTCCCGTCTGCCTTGAGGCCGCGTTGTTTAAGAAAGCAACCGTTATTCATGAGCAGAATGTTTCCTTAGGCCTTGCCAATAAGGCCCTGGGTTTCTTTGCGGATAAAGTAGCAGTGAGTTTTAGGGAAACCAGGAACTTTTATGACAAAGCTATAGTTACCGGCAATCCGCTGCGTAAATCTTTGACGAGAGCTGGGAAAGAAGATGCCAGGAGCTTCTTCGGCTTAGAAGACAAATTTACCATCCTGACGCTTGGCGGGAGCCAGGGTTCGCATAGGATAAATACCGAGTTTAAAAATGCCGTTAAGAGGATAGAGAAGAGGGAAGATTTTCAATTTATTCATATAACCGGCAAAAGCGATTATAATGACTTGAAAAAAGATTACTCTTGTATTACAATGAGGCATTGCGTTTTTGATTTTTTAGAGCCGATGCATCTTGCCTATGTCCTGGCGGATTTGGTGGTAAGCCGCGCCGGAGCGACAACGATAGCGGAGCTGGTTTATTTTCAAAAGGCGGCGCTCTTGATTCCCTATCCGTATGCCGGAGGCCATCAATTGGAAAATGCTTATGCTTTAGGAAAAGAGGCGGCAGCCATAGTCCTCAGAGAAGAAGAGTTAGGATGTCAGGGGCTCTCTGAGACTATAGCGCGGCTTATCCATTCTCCTTTCCAGCGTCAGGCGCTTGAGCGTAATATTCAGAAATTCGCAGTCCCTGATGCAGCCGGCAAGCTGGCAGAACTGGCCATATCTTTGGCGCGGCAATAAAGATGATAAAAATGAAATTCAGCTCATTGCCTTTTTCGGTAATTATTTTATCCATTCTCTTTTGCTTTCTTGAGCGGGCGTCAGCTTTTGATGAGAAAGGATGGAAGGCCGAAAAAAGCACGCATTTTATTGTCTATTACAAAGAAGCGGATGAGAAGTTCATCAGGCAGGCCATTGATAAGGCCGAAGAGTATTACAAAAGCATTGCTGAGAATTTAGGATTTACCCGCTATGATTTCTGGCTCTGGGACAAGCGGGCAAAAATATACATTTATAACGATGCCGAAGATTACCGGAAAGCTACCGGCAAGCCTTCCTGGTCAGGAGGGGCGGCCTATTACCATGAGAAGGTGATTGAGAGCTATCCCTGGGCGCAGGGATTTTTCCAGTCGCTTCTTCCCCATGAATTAGGCCACATCATTTTTCGGGAATTTGTGGGTTCAGAGAACAATGCTCCGCTCTGGCTTGATGAGGGGGTGGCGATGTATCAGGAAAAGGTAAAAAGGTTTAACCTTAAAACCAAGTTACTGCAGGCGCTGGAACAGAGAAAGCTTACGCCTTTAAACAAATTATCCGAGCTGAATATCAACTTCGTTAATGACAAAGAAATAGTTGAGCTTTACTACGCAGAGGCCTTAAGCGTTGTGGATTATCTGCTCAATAAGTTTGGCCGGGATAATTTTGTAGAATTATGCCGGCGCCTGAAAGAGCGTAAGACATTTGACCAGGCAATCAATGATGCCTACAGGGTTTTTAAGAATTTGGAGGACCTGAATAAGGCCTGGCTTAGGCATATAAAGGAATGATGCGTCAAAGAAAAACTTTTTTTACAGAGAATGCCCCGGGCGCCATAGCGTTACTTTCCAAACGGATACATTTTGTCGGCATAGGCGGAATTGGCATGAGCGGTATTGCTGCGATTATGATGAAACAGGGATACCGCGTAAGCGGCTCGGATATAAAAGAAAGCCTGATTACCGGAAAGCTATCTTCGCTCGGGATAAAGGTGCGCCTGGGCCACGATGCATCCTATATCAGCGATGCCGAGATCGTGGTATACTCATCCGCTGTCAGAGAAGATAATCCGGAATTGCAGGCGGCAAAAGCAAAAGGGCTCAGGATTTTGAAAAGGGCCGAAGCCCTGGCGCAATTGATGCGGGATAAGGCCTCTATCGCAATCAGCGGCGCTCACGGTAAGACCACTACCTGCGGTTTAACCGGCCATCTCCTGCTCCAGGCAGGGTTTTCTCCGACCGTTGCCATAGGCGGAATCCTGCGCAATATCGGCGATAATTCCTGCCTGGGGAAGAGTAATTTTTTTGTGGCTGAGGCCGATGAATCGGACGGAACATTTTTATATTACCACCCGGACTATTCCATCGTTACCAATATTGACCGGGAACATCTTGATTTTTATAAGAATTGGCAGGACATCCTGAGCGCTTATAAAAAGTTTATCTCTCATACCAGAGACGGCGGATGTCTTTTTTGCTGCGGCGATGACCCGGCAATCCGCTCAATCACCCGCGGATATAAAAAACGGATGCTCTATTTTGGTTTATCCGGCGAAAACGATTTTTACCCACGGAATTTACTCCTTAATGAGTTTTCCTCTATATTTGATTGCTATTATAGAGATGGATTCATCGCGAGGATGCATTTGCCTTTAGCCGGCAGGCACAATATCTCAAACAGCTTAGCCGTAATTGCTCTGGGGCTGGAATTGGGAATCAAGCCCCGGAGGATTGAAGAGGCCTTAGATAGTTTTAAAGGCACTGAACGCAGGTTTCAACTGAAGGCCCGGGTGAATGGCATTAAGCTAATTGATGACTACGGACACCATCCTACCGAACTGCGGGCGACGCTTGAGGCGGCAAGAAATATTACGCACAAACGGCTGCTCGTAGTTTTCCAGCCGCACCGCTTTAGCCGCACTAAATTCCTGATGCATGAATTTGCCGAAAGCTTATCTCTGGCAGATTGCATAATTCTTACTGATATCTACGCCGCTTCAGAAGAACCTATTCAGGGCGTATCTTCAGAGGTTCTCCGTGATAAAATAAAAGAAAAACATCCTCAGGCCGAGGTTATCTATGTTAAAAAAGAAAAAGTAATTGAGCGGCTCCTTTCAATAGTAGGCTCAGGAGATTTGGTGCTTACGGTTGGAGCAGGCGATATAGGAAAATTAAGCGATGAGCTGGCAGAACGGATTAAGAGCCAAAATACTTTTTGATGAACCCTTATCAAAGCATACCACCTTACGGGTGGGCCCAAAGGCTGGACTCTGGATTGAGCCATACGATGTCCAGGCGCTAAGGAACGTGCTGCGTAAGGCGCAAACCAATAAAAAGGGTTATCTGGTTATTGGTTTCGGCTCGAAGCTGCTGATCAAAAAAAAGAAAATCCCTTTAGCCATCCATTTAGGTTCAGCCAATTTTACGAGGTGCATAGCCAGGGGAACTGATATAATTGCCGGCGCGGGAGTTGCCCTGCCTAAGTTGATCAGAACCGCTTACGAACATAATTTAGGCGGATTAGAATTTTTATCCGGGATACCGGCTACGGTCGCAGGAGCGGTAATGCTCAATGCCGGCGTTTCCTGGCCGAAACGAATTGAGCTTGGTTCTTTTGTATCCTGGCTGAAGGTAATGGATAAGAATGGCAAAGTGAAAACCTTAGGCAGGAAAGATTTAAGGTTTGGCTACCGTAGTTCAAATCTTAAAGATTACATTATCCTGGGTGTCAAATTCAGGTTAGGGAAAAGAAAAAAAATGTTCATTAAGTCAAGAATGCAAAAATTCCGGAATTATCGCTTGAAAACCCAGGGTTCTGGAAGTCGTTCAGCCGGATGTATTTTTAAGAACCCGGACGCAGAGTCCAGCGGCAGGTTAATTGATTTGTGCGGTTTAAAAGGCAGGCGCATTGGAGACGCGCTGATCAGTAGAAAGCATGCAAATTTTATCGTCAATCAAGGGGATGCCTCCCCGAATGATATCCTGGCTTTAATGCGCCTGACTCAGGAGGAAGTAAAAAAGAGATTTAAGGTCAAGTTAGAGCCGGAGATAGAGGTGATTTAATGGCTGGTAAGATACGTATCGGGGTATTGATGGGTGGGACATCGGCTGAGCGGGAGATATCGCTTAAGTCAGGGAAAGCTGTGCTTAGAGCGCTGCGGTCTTGCGGACAGGACGCGCTGGCCATTGATATCAAGAAAACAGATAAAAATTATGTTACGGACTTACTGCTTTCCTACGATATTGGCCTTGCCTTCCTGGCCTTGCATGGCAGTTTCGGCGAAGACGGCAAAATTCAGGCAATTCTGGATCAGATGCGTATTCCTTATACCGGCTCAGGCGCTTTTGCCAGCAGCTTGAGCATGGATAAGCTTTCCTCGCGCAGGATCTTCCGGGCGGCAGGTTTAGCTGTCCCGCGTTATTTTGTTTTAAATAGGAAAGAGAGACGTATTGACAGTTCTTTTGCATTTCCTTTGGTAGTAAAGCCAGCAGCATGCGGCTCAAGCATCGGATTATCTGTTATCGATAATCCTGAAGAGTTCAGGGACGCTATCAGGTTAGCTTTTAAATATGATAGCTGCGTTTTGGTTGAAGAATATATTAAAGGAAGGGAGATGACCGTTGGCATATTTAAAGATAGCCCCTTAGAGGCAATCGAGATAAGGTCAAGGCGGCGTTTCTTTGACTATAAGGCAAAGTATGAACAGGGACAGACCGACTATATCGTGCCTGCGCCGGTGCCTTTAAAGACAATGCAGCTATTAAAGGATACCGCGCTGAAGGCGCACACTTTATTAGGCTGCTTTTTCTTTTCCCGTGTGGATATTATCCTCAATAATAAAAATATACCATATGTCCTGGAAGTAAATACCATACCTGGCTTTACCGCAACCAGCCTGCTTCCCAGGGCAGCCCTGCATAAAGGCATACCGTTTCAGGAATTGGTTTTAGTAATAGCCCAGGCGGCTCAGGATAGGTTCCTCAAGAAGTCGGAGGGATTACATTCTCTCTGCGACCGCCGCCGCGCCCTGTCTTTGACAGATTACTTAATGCGTTAGCGCAAGAAAATCGCCTCAAGGACAGATGACTTTAAATAACTATGCCTAAAAGAAAAAATAAAGGCCTCAAGTTTCCCGGAAAGTCCATCCTTCTTCTGTCCCTTGCAGCGGTTTGCGCGCTGGCTATTGTAAACAGATTCAGGTTTTTCTTTCTCAGGTCTTCGTATTTCACGATTACCAGGGTGGCCATAGAGGGTGCCCAGCCGTTAGAAACTACAGCGCTGCCAGAAGAGACAAAGAGGTTTCTAACGGGGCTCGTAGGAAAAAACATTTTCTCGCAGGACCTGAAAGCCCTTAAAAAACAAATTGAAGAATCAGCTGATATTGAGTGCGTTGTTATTTCGCGCCGGCTGCCCGGTGAACTTGTATTTAATCTAAGGAAGCGCATCCCCCTTGCCCAGTTAAAGCTTACGCGCTATCATCTTGTTGATCCTGCCGGGCTTCTCATCGCCGGCGCCTCTGACGCGGCATATGAAAATCTGCCGGTTATCCTTGGCATTGAAAAGAAAAATCTCCAGGGAAAACCTAACCAATATTATCCGCCAGCTGCGCTAACCTTAGCTTTGGAATTAATCAAAGAAAAAAATAATGCGCCCGCATTGACTCATTACCGGATAACCAAGGTTTGCATCTTAAATCAGAAAGCAAGTTCATTCTTTATAGTTGAAAATTTCCCGGACAGCGGCTTAATAAAGAAAAGCACTCCTCTGGCGCAGATTGAAATAAAGTTTGACCTCCAAAGACCTGCTGAGACGGTGAGGGTCTTGGGCGCACTTTTAGATAAGCTTCAGCCGCCGGGAAACCCCAGAGAAGGCGAAAGCCCTCTGAAGGGCATAGAATATATAGACCTGGGGAATATCGATTCCCCGGTAGTTATGGAGAAAAAGAAAAACAAGCAATGAAAAAAGGAGTATTATATAACGCTATTGATATCTGGGAAGATAAGATAGCCGCTGTCTGCGCTGTCGTAAGCCACAGGTCGCACGAAATAATTGATATTGCCTGTGAATTGAATTCATCCTCTGGTATAAGAAACGGCGCCATATACGATCTGGGTTTGCTTGCGGAGTCCATTGCTCTTGTCTTAAATAAACTCTCTCTGTCATCGGGAAATAAAATCAGGCCGCTGTATGTCTCCATCGCAGGCCCTGGCATTCAGTCTAACCATTCTACTGCTACTATAGCGCTGTCTGAACGCTCAAACAAGATTATCACCTCAGGCGATATCGCCAGAGTCAATCACCAGGCGTATTGCCTGGGGCTTAATTTAGAGGAACAGCTGCTGCATCAATTTCCCCAGGAGTATGCCATTGATGATAAAGAAAAGGCCATGAATCCCGCCGGATTATACGGCCATAAATTAACAGCGGACCTCCTGCTTGTTTCGGCGCTCGGCGCCGATGTGGGAAATCTTGTTGCCGCCATTGACCGGGCAGGCTTTAAAGCCAAGGCATTTGTTTTATCGTCGTACGCCGCGAGTTTAGCCGTTGTCTCGGAGGAAGAGAAACGTAAAGGATGTGCGCTTCTTGACATCGGCTTTGGAGAAACCCATCTTCTGGTATTTAAAGACGGCATCCTGAGAGGGTTTGAGCAATGCGCTATCGGCTCAAAGTCTATCACCGAGGCCCTTGCCGAGGAATTAAAGTTATCATATGATTTAGCAGAAGACTTGAAGAGTTCATATGGTAATGCCATGGCAGATAACGTTGATCCAGGGCAGGAGGTATTAGTAAAAAAAGACCAGGCCTACCGGCCGATTAAGCGCAGGCTTGTCTGCGCGGTGATTGAGCAGAAACTAAAAAGACTTTTCAGCGGATTAGGCCCGCGCCTGGCTAGCTATCAGAAAAGGTTTGATTTGCCCTGCGGGATTATAGTAAGCGGTGAAACCGCTAAACTTGAAGGTTTATTAGAGAGCCTGGAGCTGAATTTTCACTTAGCGGCGCGTTTAGCCAAAATTAACCCT
>MHHA01000023.1 GCA_001805845.1 Omnitrophica WOR_2 bacterium RIFCSPLOWO2_12_FULL_46_30 | reverse complement strand
GAGAATCAGGGCTGAGCAGGCCGGGAAATTCTTCTTCCAGTTTTTTTAACCTGCGCATCCTGTCGTCATATTCTTTGTCAGAGAGCTCAGGCTGTGACAAAACATAATAACGATAATCGTGATGGCGTATCTCCCGGCGTAATTTCTCTATTTCCTTTTTGGCTTGAGCTAGATTCATTCTACCTTCCCTCGCCTAATCGCACAGCCAAAAATTCAGGCAAACCAACCTTCATGATTTTCTCCTGGGTAGCGCTAAAATTATAGGCGAGCCTTTTCAGTTCAACGGTCTTACCTTCGCTGTCATAGATAACGCAGCAAGCCCGGTTATCCCTATCGCGCGGCTGGCCCACGCTCCCCACATTAATGATATACCTTTTCTTATTTTCCAATTTCAGCTTGGCTAATGGCTTATAAAATAAATTCTCCTCCGCCTCTAGAAATACGCCCGGCCTGTGGGTATGCCCCACAAAACAAAGCTGTTTTTCCAAAAGGGCGAACGTCCTATCCGCTTCATCATAATTGTTTAAATAATAAAACTCTTGGGGGGCATTCAGCGTTCCATGCACTAAAACAAAATTTTCTTCGCTATGCACCAGAGGCAGGATTCTCAAGAAATCTGATTCTGTTTGGCTTAAGATTTCACTCGTCCAGACCAATGCCTTTTTGGCATTCGGGTTAAAATATCCAAAGTCAAGCCTTCCGCATGCTGCCCAATCATGATTACCCGCGACAATCCCGGCTTTTAAATCCTTGACGAGCTCAATACAATCTTTGACATCGGTAGCGTAGCCGACTATATCGCCGATGCACAGGTAACGGTCAATATCTTCTGTCTGATAAGCGTCAATGACAGCCTTAAACGCCTCAAGATTAGAATGGATATCGGAAAAAATGCCATAGCGCATCAAATTAACCCATAGTTTATGGTTTTGTATTTCTAGAATCGTATCTGAAAATCCTGAAATTCATCAGCGGCATCAGACCAGCGGAGATCTTCATCTTGGATGTATCTAGAAAAACTTTGTCTTATTTTGTTTAAAAAATCTTTCAAGGCCTCTTCCTCTGCCTCAGCCATAATTTCCACCCGCCCGTCGCCTAAGTTCTTTACCCAGCCCTGGATACCTGACTCCACAGCCATAGTTTCCGCGGTAAAACGAAATCCCACTCCCTGCACCCTGCCGGAATATAGAATATGCATACGTTTACGCATAGAATGCTACCATTTCTTAAAGATAAAGAGCACCGCCATAATAATCATCAGAAATCCGGCGATGTAATTCCACTTCAGGCCTTCTTTCAAGATAAACAACCGAAAATATGCTGAAAATGATTAAGGTAATAACCTCCTGAATGGTCTTTAACTGCGCCGCGGAAAACTGAGAGTGGCCGATTCTATTAGCCGGCACCTGAAAGCAATATTCCACAAAGGCAATCATCCAGCTGATTAAAATCGGGAGAGTGGGATTTGAACCCACGGCCTCGACGTCCCGAACGTCGCGCTCTAAGCCAAACTGAGCCATCCCCCGTTTAATCAATCTCTCTATATACTTTTTACTTGTCGGAAAAACGGTACCGCTGGCAATGCTATATTCGGCGGTACCCCGTCTTGCAATCATTTCACTTCCCCGAATATTCAGAATATTAAATAAGTATATCAAAAAAGCCCCCCCTTAGCAATAATTGTTAACTTTAAAACGGGATTATTACTGATGATATTTTGCCAGGATGTCAAATTCAATATTTACGCAGTCAGAGGGGCCTTTAAAATTGAGGGTGGTGTTCTGGATGGTATGAGGAATGATATAGACGCTGAAGATGTTTGAACGAATGTTTACAATAGTTAAGCTTATACCGTCAACCGCGATTGAACCTTTGGAAACGATAAATTTCAGGAATTCCTGAGGAATAGCTATTTCAAAACAGAGATTCCCCAAAAGATGAGTTTTATTACGGATAATTCCTAAACAGTCAATGTGGCCGGTTACGAAATGTCCGGAAAGCCGGTCGCCTATTTTTAAGGCCCGCTCCAGATTTAGCTTCTCGCCGGCCTTTAACCTGCCTAAATTAGTGAGCCGGGCTGTTTCATCTAATAGCTCAAAATTCAATAGATTCTTACCTGTCTTAACCGCCGTAAGACATACGCCGTTAACGGAAATGCTATCGCCGATTTTTGTATCTTCCGCGCATTTATCCGCCTGAACAGATAAATTAGTAATATTGCCCCTGCGGTTTACGCTTTTGACTGCGGCTAATTCTTCAATTATTCCCGTAAACATCAGTAAGAATGAATTGTGCCTTCTAATAAAAAGTCGTCGTCTATTTTCTTAAAACTTACCTCTTTCAGTTTTACTGCCTTATCTACGCGCGAGATACCTCTGCCCATTACCGAACTGATGGCCTCTCTCCCGCCGATAATCTTGGGAGCAATAAAAAATAAAACCTTATCCGCCAAATTAAAATCAAATAGCGAACCGATGAGAGTGCCTCCGCCTTCAACTAAGATACTGGTAATTTCTAAGCGCGCCAACTTCCTTAACAAATCATAAAGATTTACCTGGCCGTTGTTTTCCTTTACCTCCAGAATCTTTGCCTTTCGCGAAAGCAGGGCCTTATTCTCCATTTCCTGTCCCAACGTTTCTTTAATCGTGGCGATAATAACCGCGCCCGGCTTTTGAAATATCTGAGCGTCAGCCGGCGTGCTCAAATGGCTGTCCACAATGATTCTGGTGAATTGTTTATCTGCCGCTGTTGGCAGCAAAATGGGATTATCCCTGATGACAGTATTTACTCCCACCATTATGGCGTCGTATCCATTGCGCAGCCTATGGGAAAATTCCCGCGTTTTATCTGAAGTGATCCATCTGGAATCACCGCTCTTAGTGGCAATCTTGCCATCTAAGGATTGCCCAACCTTTACGCTGATATAAGGCATTTTTTTAGTGATATATTTAATAAACGGCTGGTTTATTTTTCTTAAATTATCTTCTAAGAAACCCTCGCTTACCTCTATGCCATGCTCCTGAAGTAGTTTTATGCCTTTGCCGTTATTCAGCGGGTTAGGATCTAACATCCCTATAAATACTTTCTTTATTCCGGCCTCTAATATTTTATCTACACAAGGCGGGGTGCGGCCATAATGAGTGCAGGGTTCTAAGGTTACATAAAGGCTTGCGCCCCTGGCTTTACTTCCCGCATCTTCAATTGCCTCCACTTCTGCGTGGGCAAGGCCTGCTTTTCGGTGATAACCTTTGCCGATGAGCTTTCCGCTCTTGACTACAAGGGCTCCCACTAAGGGATTGGGAAAAGTCCTTCCTTTTGCCTTCAGAGCCAAGGAAAGCGCCTTTTGCATAAAATATTCATGCCTGTTCATACTAACCAAATTTCTTGCGCTTTGCGTCTTTAAGCTTCTCAACTAACTCGTAGGGGATTTTGGTCATCCCTATCTTTATCTCCGGCTTTGCCTGGCCGTGGCAATCTGAGCCGCCGGTAACCAAGAGGCCGTATTCCCGGGCTAATTTCTGATAATGCTCGGTCTGGCTTGGCCTGTGTTCGGGATAGAAAACTTCTAAACCCATAAGGCCTGCTTTAACAAATTCAGGAATCAAATTTTGGTTTGCTAAACTATACGGATGCGCCAGGACCGGGATTCCCTTGACTTCCAGCATTAATCTGATAGCCTCCCGGGGCTTGAGCCCGAATTTAGAAACATAGGCAGGGCCGCCGTCAGCAATGTATTTATTAAATGCCGCCTGCGGGCTCAAAACAAACCCTTTTTTTGCTAATACTCTTGCTAAATGAAGCCTGCCCACGCAGCTATTTCCGGCAAACGCAAGAACCTCATCAACTTTTACCGGTATGCCTAAAAGATTTAGCTTTCGGCACATCTCCTCCATACGTTTGAGGCGATTCTCGCATAATTCAGCAAGCTTATCCTGGAACCAGCGCTCCCGGGTTTCAATACCATAACCGAGGATGTGCGCTTCGCTATTGTCAATGTCAGCGCTAAGCTCTATACCGGGAATAAGTTCTATGCCTTCGGAAGGAAAAGAAGATGTATAGGCTTTGAGCGTATCGTGGTCAGTAATACTGATGCAGTCTATGCCGGATTTCTTTGCCAGGAGAACTACTTCGGCAGGCTTGAGTGTGCCGTCTGAAAAATTGGTGTGAATATGCAGGTCGGCATATCGCATCAGCTTTTACCAAAATCTTCCCTGATGCGGTCAAGGATGCCATTGACAAATTTGCCGGCTTCTTCCCCTGCATATTTCTTTGCCAGGTCAACTGCCTCATTGATAGAGACCTTTGCCGGAACGTCTTCTAAGTAAAACAGTTCAAATGCGCCCATACGCAAAACATTCCTATCTACTACCGCCATACGTTTTAACTGCCAATTCGCGGCAAAGCTGGATATTTTCTTGTCAATTTCATCCAGATGTTTCAAGGTGCCCGAAACTATTGCTTGCGTAAAATCCTTTATTTCCCGGATTACCTCTTCTTCCTGCTTAAGCCAAAACGGTTCCCAGTCACCCGGAGGCTCTCGGGTAATATCAACTCTATACAATAACTGCAGGGCGTATTCTCTGGCTTTTGTGCGTTTACGCATTTTAATGAGCCCCTGCCGTTTTGTTTCGTTTTGTTAGAAGCGAAGCGAAACAAAACGAAACAGCAGGGGCGAATTAACATATCCCCGCTTATTTTATCTGATTTATAAGATTCGCCATCTCGATAGCGGATAAAGCCGCGTCTTTGCCTTTATTTCCTTCTTTGGTGCCTGCGCGCTCAATCGCCTGCTCAATGGTATCAGCGGTAATAACTCCGAAAATAACCGGGATGCCGGATTGCAAAGATGTCTGGGCGATTCCTTTAGTAACCTCAGAGGCAATATAATCAAAATGAGGCGTTGAGCCGCGGATAACCGTTCCCAGGCAGACAATGGCGTCAAAACTTTTGGTATCCGCCAACCTTTTGGCAGCTAAGGGAATCTCAAAAGCGCCCGGCACGAGCACCAATTCAATCTTATCCTTATCAACCCCGTGGCGGGTGAAAGTATCAATACAGCCCTCAATAAGCTGTTTAGTGATAAAATCATTAAACCTGCTTGCAACAATCCCGAATTTCTTTCCCTTCGCGATTAATTGCCCTTCGATAGTTTTTACCATTTTCCCCCTCCTTCAATGAGCCCCTGCTGCTTCGTTTTGCTGCGCCTGTCTGCCGACAGGCAGGCAAGAACGAAGCAAAACGGCAGGGGCGAATTGAACCCTGCACCGTATGGTGCAGGGTCAAATTCAGCCGGCGGACTTAGCTGCCTGCTCAGCAGGCAGGCGTTTACTTCATTCCGTAAGCCCGGGCTTTATTTACCTTTTTCAAGGCAATAAATGGCCTAACTTTTCTTTTTTTGTCTTTAAATAATTCTTGTTACTCTTTGTAGGCCTAATCTTTATAGGGATGCGCTCAACCACTTTCAAGCCGTAACCCTCTAATCCGATGATTTTGCGCGGATTATTGGTTAAAAGCCTTATCTTCTTAACCCCTAAATCCGCCAGAATCTGAGCGCCGATTCCATAATCACGCAGATCCGCAGGAAAACCCAGGGCTTCGTTTGCCTCGACCGTATCCATCCCTTTGTCCTGAAGGGCGTAAGCGTGGATTTTATTCACCAGGCCTATACCCCTGCCCTCCTGATTCATATAGACAACGACACCCTTGCCTTCGGAACTAATCATCTCCAATGTCTTCTTCAGCTGCTGGCCGCAGTCGCACCTTAAGGAAGAAAAAATATCTCCGGTCAAACACGCAGAATGGACCCTTGCTAATATAGGAAGCTCTTTTCTGAGCTCTCCCATCACCAAAGCCAAATGATGCGACTTGTCAATGGAGGCCTGATAGAGCATCAATTTAAAATCCCCTAAGGGCGTGGGAAGCTTTGTCTCTTCTATCTTCTTTACCAGGACTTCTTTTCTGCGCCTGTATTCAATGAGTGCGGCGATGGTGCAAATCTTGAGGTTATGAACCCTGGCAAATTCAATAAGCTGAGGAGTTCGCGCCATTGTTCCGTCATCGTTCATAATCTCGCAAATAACTCCTGCGGAATATAAACCAGCCAGGCGCGCCAGGTCTACTGCCGCCTCAGTATGTCCTGCCCTGACCAAAACCCCGCCATCCCGGGCTGCCAGAGGAAATATATGGCCGGGACGGATTAAATCCTGCGGCTTTGCATACTTAGCAATCAACACCTTTATTGTATGCGCCCTGTCTAAGGCAGAAATTCCGGTAGTTATTCCATAACGGGCATCAACCGAAATTCTCCATGCGGTCTGGAACTTATCTTCAACCGTATGGCTTAATTCATGCGGCAGGTAATTGAGCATCGGATGCAGGCCTAAGGCCTTTAATCTCTCGTTAGTCATCGGCACGCAGATAAGCCCCCTGCCGAATTTGGCCATAAAGTTGATATGCTCTTTGGCCGTAAAAGACGCAGCCATAACCAGATCGCCTTCGTTCTCCCGGCTTTCATCATCAATGACAATAACCATTCTGCCGGCTTTTATGTCTTGAACAATTTCTTCTATAGAATTAAACTTCTCTACCATAAACAAAAATCCCCGAAGTTTATCTTCGGGGCATATTAAATTTTTTAATTATATTTTGTTTTTGTCTTCTCCCATCTAGACTATACTATCGGTACCGGATTCGCACCGGTTCATGTCCCCGCCGTTAGTCCCGCCGAAAGGCGGGACTGACAGGGACTTGCGGACTTTAACACCCGGCGCTAATGGAAGCGCCGGTGTGCGCTTGTCTAGCGCAACCGCCGGTCGGGAATCCCTGCCTGAGGCCAGGCAGGTCACCCTGCCCCGAAGACATATTATCAGTTTACCAGCAAATGGAAGATTGTCAAGAAAAAACTCGTTTTTCTTTGCGCTTCCCTCAAATCACAGCTAAGAGGCCATCCTGGTAAATTTTTATTGGTTTTGCTGTAACTATCGTATTTACAGGCTGTTCTGCCTTGTGGCTTTGCCTATCGGAAGGCAAACCACTGGCCTCTGCCTTGTGGCTTTGCCTATCGGAAGGCAAACCACTGCCCGCTGGCCTGGATATGAATACTTTTATGTAATTGCCGCTGTATCCTTTGGAGAATTTCTCGCCTTGAGAAAAGTCAGTGCCCGGACTACGCTCAGAATCAGATTCTAGAAGCACTTCCAAAGCCCTTCCTATATGAGCACGGCAGAAACCGATAGCCAATTCCTTGGCTAAAACCCCAAGCTGCCCTTGCCTTTCTTTTACAACTTGAGGCCTGGCTCTCCGGGCTCGTAATTGAAATGCCGCGGTATTCTCATGCGGGCTAAAAGAAAAAATATGAATCCTTGAAGGCTTAACTTCTTTTAGAAACTCAAAAGTATTGGTAAAACTTTTTTCATCTTCACCCGGAAAGCCAACCATAATATCCGTAGTGATACCGATAAAGGGAAGAAATTCGCGCAAACGTTCAATAAGCTCGCGATAACCACCAGAGAGCATTTTCCGATTCATCAATCGCAGCACCGCATCGTCCCCGCTCTGAAAAGGGATATGCAGGTGCCGGCATATTTTTTTTGAGTGCGCCATTGCCTTTATCAATTCTAAAGTTACGTCTTTGGCCTCAAGCGAACTCAAGCGGATACGCAGCAGTCCATCGATTTTTTCTAAGTCCCCGATGACTCTGGCCAACCCTTCGCTTAAGCCCAAATCCGCGCCAAAAGCGCCTAAACAAATCCCGCAGAGCACGAGTTCTTTGTAACCGTTGTCAACTAAGATTTTTGCCTCTCGGGTTATTTCTGATAAAGGCCGGCTGCGCGATGAGCCGCGCAGTTTTGGAATAATACAATAGGAACAGCCATTATTACAGCCGTCCTGAATTTTAAGAAACGCCCTCGTATGTTTATGAAATGCGCTGATGCTTTGACTACGCCCGGCGCTGATGGCCTTTTGATTTTCTATATTAGTTTCACCTGCTCCGCTTAAGATAAAATCAGGCAGGTTTTCCTTCAGGTTATTCCCCAAAACGCAGGCCACGCCGTTTATGTCCTTAAGCCCATTGGGGTTCTGATGAGCAGAACAGCCGGTAACAAAAATCTTTCCATTAGGATTGAGGCGGCTAAGCCTGCGCACCGCTTCAGCAGATTCCCGGCCTGCCTTCTGGGTAACCGCGCAGGTATTGACCACATAAATATCCGCAAGAGCTCTGCCAGCTTCCTGAAAGCCTAATTGCAAAAGCCTTTCGCGCAAGGACTGGCTTTCGTATTGATTCACCTTGCAGCCCAGGGTCTTAAACTCAAATGTTTTCATTAGTGTATAGGAAAGTAAAAACGCAAAAAGGCAACCACTGCAATTGCCGCGGTATCCACCTTAAGAACATTTTCACCTAAAGATACGGCTACGCATCCGCAGGCTTTCGCTAAGGAAACTTCCCTCTCCGTAAAATCTCCCTCTGGCCCTATGAAAACTATGACCGACTTATGGCTTTGGCTATTCGGTTGCCAACCACTGCCCTCTGGCTTACCCTTAAAGCTGCTGACTACGTCTTTGATATGCCTATTCTTTACGCCCAAATGAGGAATAATCGCCAGGTCGTAATCCTTGCTCATAGGAATCACGCTATTGAATCCGGCCACCGGCTCAACCTGAGGCAATTTGATCCTGCCACACTGCTTTGCGGCTTCTCTGGCTATTGCCTGCCAGCGCCTGAGTTTGCCATCCAGGCTATTTTCCGAAATCTTTACGATGGTTCTTTCTGTTTGGAGCGGAATTATTCTTTCTACCCCTAATTCAGCGGCTTTTTCTATGATAAAATCTATCTTGGATTTTTTGGGGATGGCGCAGGCCAAGGCGATATGCAAAATTTTATCTTCTGATATTTTCTTTACCTTATGAATTGTTAATACAACTTTATCCCGAAGAATCTTATCAATGACAGACTCGTATTCTTGGGTTCGGCCGTCAAAAACATACAGCCGGTCTCCGGCTCTAAGACGCGCCACATCAACAAGATGATGGACCTGTTTTTTATCGGAAATGATTATTTTATTGGTGGTGATATTTTCTGGAGGACAATAGATACGCATCGCTTATGCTAAGGCAGGCTATTATCAGGGTTTGTTTTCTGAGAAGACCAGGGCGCTAAAGATATAGAGCTCGGTTTTGGGGTCCTTCCAGGCATCCGGAGAAAGGCCGGCCTTATGGGCGCAGAGCTGCGACAAGAATTCTTCCTTTGACCAGCCGGTCTCAAGCGCCACCTGAGGCAAGAATACTCCTTGATTCCATCCACTCTTGACCAGAACTCCGTGAATACCCAACTGAAATTCATCAATGCCGGTAATTCTTTTAAGCGGGGTTAATACCGAGATTTCAATATCAATTTCCTTGAATTCCTCTTTGGTAACCGCAGGAAAACGGGGATCTCCGGTTGCAGATGCAATCGCCATATCCCTTATGGTTTCAAAAAGAGGTTTCTCCCCGGTAATATTGCCGATACAGCCTCTTAACTCTTGCCTTTTATGTAAGGTTACAAAGGCGCCGCTGATTGAGGTTAACTGCGGGTCGTCTTCCTTAAAATCCAAGCGCTTGCCGGTAGCCAGATACTCCTCTATGCTTTTACGGGCAATCTCCAATAATCGCTTTTTTTGGTCCGGGCTAAGCGTCATCTCTTTATCTCTTTCTCTGCCTGCTTCGCTTTGCAGCTTGTTTTCCGCTTTGCTTTCTGAATTATTTTCCGCTGAATAGATTATAGCCGAAACATAGCCGACTGTCCATAGCCCTTTTATCTTTTTCCGGGTAACCTCTACGGAATTCGTATAATGCAGAATCCTGAGCTTATCGCGGTTTAACTTCCTTGCGCTAAGCATTGCCGCAACCACCGGATACCCTCCGCACATCTGAACCGTCCCATCCTTCAACTTCTCATAGATAACCTCTGGA
>MHHA01000022.1:548-14585 GCA_001805845.1 Omnitrophica WOR_2 bacterium RIFCSPLOWO2_12_FULL_46_30 | reverse complement strand
TATAAAAGTGAAAAGTGAAAAGCGAAAAATGCCAGACGCCAGCCGCATTTCGTTGGCGGGTGATTTTGAATATAGGCGGGTATGTTATGAAGGCCCGGTGTTTAATGCTCAGGAAATTCTTTGGTAAGAGATAAAATGCATCCCAAACTAAAGATAAAAATCGGAAAGCTCTGGTTAAAAAATCCGGTAATGGCGGCTTCGGGAACTTTTGGGTATGCCGAAGAATTCAGGGATTTTGCCGATTTAAGGAAATTAGGCGCAATTGTAACAAAGACAATTACTCTCAACCCCCGCCGGGGAAATCCGCCTCCGCGCACCTGCGAAACACCGGCCGGAATGCTTAACTCCATCGGCCTGGAAAACCCGGGATTAGAAGGTTTTATTAAAGAGAAACTATTTTTTTTAAAAAAGCTCGGCGTTCCCATAATCGTAAGTATTGCCTCAGAAGGCGATAGCCAAGAATTTGTCAGCCTGGCAAAACGTTTAGACAGAATAAAAGAAGTGTCTGCGATTGAACTGAATATCTCATGTCCAAATATTAAAAGAAACCAGAAACCAGCCCGCCCTGGCAAAGCGAAGCGGGCCAGGGAAACCAGTAACCAGAGTTATAAACTAATTTCCCAGGATCCCAGAGCAACCTATGCGCTTGTCCAGAACGTGCGCCGGGTTACCCGCAAGGCCCTGATTACCAAGCTTTCGCCAAATGTAACAGATATTGCAGAAATTGCTCAAGCAGCAGAAAGCGCCGGCTGCGACGCAGTATCTTTGATTAATACCTTGAGCGGAATGAGTATAGATATAGATTCAAGAAAGCCGCGCTTAGGCAATCTTACCGGCGGCTTAAGCGGGCCGGCCATCAGGCCGGTAGCGGTGCGCATGGTCTGGGAGGTTTATCAGAAAGTAAAGATCCCCGTTATCGGAATGGGCGGCATAAGCGATACTTTAAGCGCCCTGGAATTTTTTCTTGCCGGCGCAAGCGCCATTGCCGTTGGCACCGCTAATTTTATTAATCCCGGGGTAACCATAGAAATTATTGATGGAATCAAAAAATATCTAAGCAAAAATAAAATTAAGGATATAAAAACTCTAATTGGCTCGCTTAAATTATGAACTCAAAGCAACTCAAAGAACTCAAAGCAACTCAAAGAACTCAAATGATTCTTGCCTTAGATGTAGATAGTTTTTCTAAGGCAAAATACTTTGTAGATTTGCTTTATCCCAGAGTAAAAATCTTTAAAGTAGGCCTGCAATTATTTATTGCCTGCGGGGGGAAGATTATAAGATATATCAGAGAAAAAGGCGGCAGGATTTTTCTTGACCTGAAGTTTTATGATATACCCAATACCGCAGCTAATGCCTCAAGAGAGGTGGTGCGCATGGGCGGAATTGAAATGTTTACCGTGCATACCCAGGGCGGCCCGGAAATGATGCAGAGGGTAAAAGGGGCAGTGCGGGAGGAGGCGTGTAGATTAGGAATAAAAGCGCCTTTAATCATAGGAGTTACGCTCTTGACAAGCGAGGCGCAGAGTAGTAAAATAACTCCTCTTGTGATTTCTCTCACAAGAGCTGCCAGGACAGCCGGCCTTGACGGCGTAGTTGCCTCGGTTAAGGAAACAGGACGCCTCAGGCAGGAATTCGGCGGCGATTTAATTATCGTAACCCCCGGCATAAGGCTTGCCGGCGGGGAAAAAGGCGACCAGCGACGCATAGCCGCCCCGGAAGAAGCCAAAGGGGCAGGTAGTAATTATATTGTAGCCGGCAGGCCGATTTTAGAGGCCAAAAACCCGCTTGCTATAACCAGGGCAATAATCAAAAGAATTGACTCCGCATAAAAGGAAAAAAGGAGATTATTTATGGCAGAGGATATTAAAAATCTTATAGAAAAAATACAGCAGGAAGGCATTAAGATTGCCGAAGACAAGGCAAAAGAAATAGAAGCCAGGGCGCGTAAAGAGGCGGGGCGTATTCTGCAGGAAGCTCAAGACAAAGCAGAAAAACTTTCCAGCGATGCCAACGAGCGGATTAGCAAAATGCAGGAAAAACAAAAAACCCTCCTTGCCCAGGCAGGACGCGATTTACTGCTCGTTTTAAGAAAAGAGATTAATGCCAGCCTGGATAAGCTTGTTGGCTTAGAGGTAAAAAATACGTTAACTCCTGATCTGTTAACTAAGATTATTAGCGAACTGATAAAAGGCTATAGCGGAAAAAGCGAAGGCCAGATCGCAGTTTCTTTAAGAAAAGAAGACCTGGAACTCCTGGAAAAAGGCCTCCTGCATAAACTTCAGGAAGAAGTAAAAAAAGGCCTTACCCTTAAAGCCGGGGATGACATCCAGGCCGGTTTTGTCATCAGCTATGATGGCGGTAAATCGCAGTGTGATTTTAGCGATAAGGCCTTAGCGGAATATATCGGAGCTTATTTAAAGCCGAAATTAGCTGAGCTTTTAAAAGGCGCCGCCACATCTTAAAGGCCCGCCTTTTATCAAGCGCAGCCGAGGGAACACTGACAGAATAAAGAATGCCTGCATACTATACTTATTTTATCTCCAGCCTGCCCATGCTTCATTTTGGAATGAAGCCGCCGTTTTCATCCGTGCGTTTCTTAAAGCTGTGCGCAGGTTTAATTTCAGGGCGGGACATTTATATTTTAGAAAATCTGCCAATGCAGGACGGGGACTTTAATCCATCCCCGCATAATCCGATAATAGAAGGGTGGCTTGTCTTTGATACCGCCTTACGAAATGAGTTAGTTAAAATCAGGGCCCAGCATAAGCATATTGACCCGCTAAAATACCTGCGCCAGGGCCTGGGCGCGGATTTTTTGCTGGGGCATATTGCCCTGGCTGCGCACCGCAACCCCTCGCTTGTTGAGGGAGAAAGGAGCTTAGACCAGGCGCGCTGGGAGGCATTGAATGAATTAGAAATAGGGCATTATTTTGACGCTGCTTTTTTGCTTGTCTATGGATACAAATTAAAATTGCTGGAACGCTGGGAGAGGATTAATAGCGCAGATAAAACAAAATTATTAGAAGAAACATTGCTTAGGCATTAAGAGGAGAGTTTTCTAAATGAGCGAGAAGAGAACAGGGCGCATACTGGGAATTAACGGGAATATGGTTACCGCAGAATTCCAGGACTTTGTTATCCAGAATGAAGTTGCTTATATCATTCATGGAGAAGAGCGGCTGAAGTCAGAGGTTATCCGCATCCGCGGCAATATTGCCGAGATGCAGGTTTTTGAAAATACGCGCGGAGCTCGTATTGGAGAAGAAGTTGAATTTACCGGGGAGCTGCTTTCGGTTGAGCTGGGGCCCGGGCTTTTAGGCCAGATTTTTGACGGGCTGCAGAATCCCCTGCCCGCTCTCGCCGAGGAGTGCGGCTTCTTTTTGAAGCGCGGGGTCTATATCAAAGCGCTTGAAGAAAACCAGAAGTGGGATTGGACGCCCACGGCAAAAATAGCCCAAAAGGTGCGTCCGGGCGAAAAAATAGGTTATGTCCCGGAGAAAATATTCCAGCACTCCATTATGGCTCCTTTTTCCCTGCGGGGAAGTTTAGAGATAGTGAGTATTGCAAAGCCCGGCGAGTATAATCTTAAAGAATCTATTGCCCGGGTAAAAGACCAGGAGGGTAAGCTTCACGATATTTTCTTATCCCAGAACTGGCCGGTAAAAATTGCTATTTCTGCTTATGCGGAGAAACTAAGGCCTGCCCAGGCCTTAGTTACCAAGATGCGGCTGATTGATTCGCTTTTTCCGGTGGCTTTGGGCGGCACCTATTGCATCCCCGGGCCGTTCGGAGCCGGAAAAACTGTCTTACAGCAGTTAACCTCAAGACATGCGGAAATTGATGTGGTAATTATCGCCGCCTGCGGCGAGCGCGCCGGAGAGGTTGTAGAGACCCTGAAGACCTTTCCCGAAATCACTGACCCGCGCAGCGGACGGCCATTAAGCGACCGTACGGTAATTATCTGCAATACCAGCTCAATGCCGGTTGCGGCAAGAGAATCAAGCGTTTATACCGCGGTTACCATTGCCGAATATTACCGTCTTATGGGCCTGCACGTTTTACTGCTTGCGGATTCTACCTCCCGCTGGGCCCAGGCAATGCGCGAGATGTCCGGGCGGCTGGAAGAGATTCCCGGCGAAGAGGCATTTCCCGCATACCTTGAATCGCGTATCGCCTCATTTTATGAAAGGGCGGGGTTAGTGCGCTTATATGACGGTAATATCGGTTCGGTTACTATTGGCGGCTCTATAAGCCCTGCCGGAGGGAATTTTGAGGAGCCGGTGACCCAGGCAACCTTAAAAGTAGTGGGCGCATTCCACGGCCTTTCACTGGAACGTTCAGACGCCAGAAGGTATCCGGCAATTGACCCCTTGATTAGCTGGAGTAAATACAAGAGTTTTATTGATGAAAAGCAGGTTGAGGCAGGCCATCGGATTCTAAAGAAAAGCCACGATGTCGCTCAAATGATGAAGGTTATCGGAGAAGAAGGCACTACCCTCGGAGATTACATTGATTATCTAAAAGGCGAATTCTTTGACTTTATTTATCTGCAGCAGAATGCCTTTGACCCGGTGGATGAGGCAAGCTCCAGCCAGCGGCAGAAATATATTTTTAATTTTATCTATGATAAGATTCTTGAGCCGGAATTCAATTTTGAGGACAAGGCAAAGGCCCTGCGCTTTTTCCAGAAATTACGCCAGCTTTTTCGCGGCTGGAATTCAATTTCCTGGGATAGCGCGGAATTTAAGAAAAGCGAAGAAGAAATTTCCGGCCTCTTAGCCCTTCCTTAAAAGGTACAGGAAGGGCTAACCTTGCAGGATTAAGCGCACCCCGTTAGAAACTACAGAGAAAGGGAGCAGTCAATGCATAAGGTGTATACGAATATCATTGGAATTGCCGGAGACGTCATCACCGTTGTAGCCGAGGATATCGGCTATAACGAAATAGCCCAGATTCAAACCCGGCGCGGCGTGTCCCTGGCGCAGGTGATACGGCTTGACGGAAAGAAGGTATTTTTGCAGGTGTTTGCCGGAAGCAAGGGTATTTCCACCGGCGATAAGGTGCGTTTCCTGGGGCATCCGATGCGGGTGGCCAGCGGTGAAAACCTTATGGGCCGCATCTTTAACGGAAGCGGCCAGCCCTTGGATAAGGGCCCCGGGCTTTCGGATAATATGATTGATATCGGCGGGCCTCCGGTTAATCCGGTAAAAAGGATTATCCCCAACAAGATGATCCGCACCGGTATCCCGATGATAGACGTTTTCAACTCGCTGGTAGAATCGCAAAAACTCCCTATTTTCTCCATCGCCGGCGAGCCGTATAATGAGGTCTTGAGCCGCATTGCTATTCAGGCCGAAATAGACATTATTATTCTGGGAGGAATGGGCCTTAAGTATGACGATTATCTTTTCTTTAGAGACACCCTTGAGGAGCAGGGGGCCTTATCGCGCTCTATCTTTTTTATCCATACCGCCAGCGACCCCACGGTTGAGTGTTTGCTGGTTCCGGATATCAGCCTGGCGGTGGCGGAGCAATTCGCCCTTCTCGGTAAAAGAGTCCTGGTCTTACTTACGGATATGACTAATTTCTCCGATGCCTTAAAGGAAATTGCTATCACTATGGAGCAGGTTCCTTCTAATAGAGGCTATCCGGGTGATTTATACAGCCAGTTAGCCAGCCGCTATGAGAAGGCGGTGGATTTTGAAACTGCCGGCTCCATCACTATCCTTGCGGTTACCACAATGCCGGGGGATGATGTCACCCATCCGGTTCCGGACAATACCGGCTACATTACCGAGGGGCAGCTTTATCTGAAGAACGCGGTGATTGAGCCCTTTGGCTCTTTAAGCCGGCTGAAACAGCAGGTAAACGGCAAGACCCGCGATGACCACCGGACGATTATGGATACGATGATTCAGCTCTTTGCTAATTACCGCGAGAGCAAAGAAAAGCTGAGCATGGGCTTTCAAATGAGCGCCTTTGATAAAAAACTTCTGAAATACGGCCGGATTTTTGAAGAGAAGATGATGTCGCTGGCAGTGAATATCCCGCTTGAAAAGGCGCTTAATCTGGGCTGGGAAATTATGCGGGAGTGCTTTGAGCCGGAAGAAACCGGGATAAAAAAATCCCTGGTTGAAAAATACTGGCCAAACCCCTTGTTAACCTCGTAGGTTAACAAGGGTGTAGGCGTAATGAAATGGCAAAAGTAAAGCTTACCAAGGGTGAATTAAAAAAACAGAGGGATCTCTTAAAGCAGTATCTGCGCTATCTGCCTACCTTACAGCTCAAGAAACAGCAGCTGCAGATGGAGATTTTGCATCAGACAGCTCTTCTGGAGGATAGGGAACGCCAGGAGCAAAAGAAAATAACCGCTATTCTAAACTGGGCGGGATTGCTGAGTGAGCCGGGTATTGATCTGAAGCCCTGGCTTACTCCCCAAAAGGTTATTACCGCCGCAAAAAATGTTGCCGGAGTGGATGTGCATATTTTTGAAGGCGCGGAATTTCCGGCTAGCGAGTATGATTTGTTTATGCTGCCCCCGTGGGTAGATGCCGGCTCAGAGGCAGGACAGGCGCTGGTTTCTCTACAGGAAGAGCTGGCAGTGATAAAGAAGAGTATCGCCATCCTAAAGCACGAACTGCGCATTACCACCCAGCGGGTCAACCTTTTTGAAAAGGTAAAAATTCCCCAGACCCAGGAGGCGATACGGCTGATAAAAATTTATATCGGAGACCAGATGGCCAATGCCGTAGGCCGCAGTAAAATCGCCAAGAATAAAATTGAACGGGCGCTTCTTGAAGAGGTTACGTTATGATTGTGCGGATGAAAAAAGTAGCAGTAATTACGCAGGCAAAGGATGCGAATTCTGCGGTTGGCGAATTACGCCGGCTGGGAGTTCTGCATGTGGAACATCAGCATCCGCCAGCAGGTAAGGACATCGCCATTATTCATGAGGACCTTGCGCTGGCCAATGAAGCGCTGGGAATCCTTTCGCAGAAGGAATTAGCTGCTATTGAACCAAGACAAATTGATAGCAGGACATTTCTTGACAGGAGGCATTGCGCAAGACACGTGATTGATCTGTATAAGAGGATTGACCAGCTCAAGGAGTATTCCCGGGGCATTATTCTCAGCATAGCACAATGGGAACAATGGGGGGATTTTGCTCCCGGGGAAATCGAGCGCTTAAGGGAAAACAATATATATCTAAGGCTCTATCAGGTTCCTGAAAAACAACTCAAAGATTTTCCCGGAAATGTCGTCGTGAAAAACATACATACCTCCGGCGGCATCACGCATTGCGTAGTAATTTCTCGAGGGTTGGTTGAGCTCCCCTTTAAAGAAGTGGTTTTGCCAAAAACCGGTTTAGAGGCAATGCGCAGACGATTGCAAGAAGATAAGCAGGCGCTGGAGTTGTTAAAGCAGGAGTTATGCGCATTAACCTGCCGGCGAAAAGAGCTTGCACAGCTCAAGCAATCTTTGGAAAAAGAGCTTGAGTTCCACCAGGCGTTAGAGGGAATGGGGCAAAATAATGGGCTTGCTTATGTGGCCGGCTATATTCCCTCCAACGCTGTCCCTGCATTAGCGGATTTGGCAGGCAAGCAGAGCTGGGGCCTTTCCATCAGCGACCCATCAGAGGAAGATAGCGTTCCTACCTTGATTAAGAATCCCCGCTGGGTATCCTTGATAAGCCCGGTTTTTAAAGTCATTGAGGTTGTCCCGGGCTACCGAGAACTTGACATCAGCCTCTGGTTTATTTTGTTTTTCTCTGTGTTTTTCGGCATGCTCATCGGAGATGCCGGTTACGGATTTATTTATCTTCTTTTAACATTCTGGGCGCAGCGTAAATTTGGCGGTAAAGTAAAGGACAAGGCGCCATTTTATCTTTTTTATATCTTGAGCAGCAGCGCGATTATCTGGGGACTGCTTACGGCAAGTTTTTTTGGCCAGGAGTGGCTGCTTGAGCGCTCGCTGAAGCCGCTTCTTCCTGCATTAGGTGATGATAAAAATGTGCGCACACTTTGCTTTTTTATCGGCGCTTTGCATCTGAGCATTGCCCACATCTGGAGGGTGCTTATCCAATTCCCTTCTCCGGTGGCCTTAACTGATGTGGGATGGATTTCCATATTGTGGGGTGCATTTTTTTTGGCAAAGGTTTTGATTTTAGGTGCCCAGATGCCGGTATTTGGCCCCTGGCTTATTATTAGCGGAATGGCGCTGGTTGTTTTATTCAGCAACCCACGCAAAAATATCCTTAAAGGAATTAGCGCAGGTTTGGGAACACTGCTACTCAATGTGATAAATAATTTTACCGATGTCGTCTCCTATATTCGTCTCTTTGCCGTGGGCCTGGCAGGGGTTGCGGTTGCCGATGCCTTTAATAAAATGGCCTCCGGTGTCGGATTTAAAGGGATTATTCCCGGCTTATTAAGTTCATTTATCCTTTTAGCCGGACACGGGCTTAATGTGCTCTTGGGTCCTATGTCGGTTCTGGTGCACGGGGTAAGGCTTAATGTGCTGGAATTTTGCACCCATTTAGATATCAAATGGAGCGGATTTCCATATAAGCCGCTTAAGGAGTAAAAAGGAGGGTTGGGTCTATGGAGCAGACAATGGCAGTTAATTTTAATGACTTAGGTTTAATTGCTTCTCTTGCGCTTTCAGCCGTTGGTTCGGGTTTAGGCGCGGGAGTTGCCGGTATGGCAGCAGTGGGGGCCTGGAAAAAGGCATTTGCCCAGAATAAGGCAGCTTCATTTATGCTGGTTGCCTTTGTGGGCGCGCCATTAACTCAGACTATTTATGGAATGATTATTATGAATAAAATGGTTGAGTTTGCCCTCAAAGGAACATATCTCTGGAGCGTGGGCCTATTTGCCGGGCTGGCCATGGGGCTTTCCGCATATATGCAGGGAAAGGCCGGCGCTACCGCAGCCGATGCAATGGGCGAGACCGGAAAGGGTTTTGGTAACTATCTGGTGGTCTTGGGTATAATTGAAACCGTTGCCCTCTTTGTGATGGCATTTACCATGACGTTACTGGGCAAGCTCTAAAGGAGTATAACCGTTTTGTACCCGTAGAGTAAGTAAATGCTCGGGCGGTTAGTTCAGCTGGTTAGAACGCGTGATTTACATTCACGAAGTCAGGGGTTCAAGTCCTCTACCGCCCATATAATTTCAAGTTTAAAATTGGCATGAAGAGCTTCACAGCCCCGCTTTTTAATGCACAAAAAAAGCATCTTGACAAGCACATAAATATAGCATATAATTTATGCAGAGGTGATGTATATGAGATCTACTATTGAGATAGATGATAAATTATTGAAGAAGGCAATGGCTGTAACCAGATTTACTACTAAAAAAGGCCTTGTTAATGCCGGCTTAGAAGAATTAATCCGCACTAAGAGAATCGAACGTCTTATCAGCCGCCTGGGAAAATCTCCCCTGAAGCTTTCTTTAAATGATTTAAGCAAGAGGCGAGCATATGGATAAGCAGGTTGTCTTCGATACCTCTACCTGGATAATAGGCTTCAGGGAAGACTTAGGCCGAGCGCTTAAAGAGTGCCTGGAAAGGTTTCTGAGTGAGAAACGGGTAGTCATCACGCAGTTAATAATCTTAGAATTGCTTACCGGCGCAAAAAATCAGAAGGAATATGCCGAGCTTTATGAGGACCTTACAGCTCTAGAATGCATCGAAATAACCCCTGAAGTTTGGGAGAGCGCTTATAAAATCTCCTTTAACCTCAGACGCAGAGGCTATGCAATTCCAGCCGTGGATACGATTATAGCCAGCCTTTGTTTAAAACATAATTTTCTCTTACTGCATGCCGACCGCCACTATGAGCTGATAAAGAATTATTATCATCTCCATACTCAATTTATAAAATAATGCTGGGGCTGTGGCCTAGTCTGGTCTTAGGGCGTCTCCCTGTCACGGAGAAGGTCGCGGGTTCAAATCCCGTCAGCCCCGTTCTCACTTTCATTAATGAAAGTGAGAACGGGCATCAAAACAATGTGTTTTGATGCCTAACAAATACCCCGCTGTATATCTTATCACTCGCTCACGCCCCATTTAAAAAGCGCTCATTTCTGAGCGCTTTTTATTTTCTGGATAGAGAGGTAACAGTTCAGCCTTCAGAAGTGCCCGTCGGTGTCATTGCGGGCCCCGAAAGGGCGAAGCAATCTTATAAAAAGACTGCTTCGTCGCTGTCGCTCCTCGCAGTGACACTAATACTTCCAAGAGCTGAACTGTTACACAAAACAAAGCAGGGGGGACTGCGAAAAATCTGTCAAAGTTTCTATCAGAAGGACAGATTTTTCTTGACAAAGTTAGAAATTATGGTATATATTAGAGCTATAGTAATTATGGTAAGTCAGGAATCCCCGGCCCAAGGGATTATGGTTTTTGGGTGATGCTTTTCGGAAAATTAAAAGATGGAGAAAAAAGAGAAGAACAATAACCGGAATAATAAGCTGCTCTCGGCAAAAGATATTATGCATAAGTATCATCTGTCGTATCAGACGGTTAATCATTATACCGATATCGGGCTGCTGCCGGTATTATTGAAAAAAGGCAATGAACGTTTCTACGGCAGGAATTTAATCCAGAAGCGGCTTAAGAAAATAAGGGAGTTAGTCAGCGAAGGTTATTCCCTGCGCTTAATCCGCAAGCGCTTAGTGGGAATCTAAAGGATGAGCTATTGTAAGATCTTAGGATTTGACAAAGAGCCGTTTTCTACCAGCCCGGACCCGGAGTTTTTTTATTTAACCAAGGAGCACGAAGCGGCCTTAACCAATGTCTTGATTGAATTAAGGGTGAAGCGGGGCCTTTCCATTATTTTAGGAGACGTGGGGACCGGCAAGACCACCCTTTCCCGAAAGCTCATCCAGGAATTACGGCAGAGGAGTGATTTTACCTTCCATATTATCTTAGACCCTTCTTTTGACAATGAGTCCCTCTTTGTGAATTCCTTAGTGAAGAATTTTGATATAAATGTGAGTAATTTCTCCCAGCCGACTATTCTGGACTTAAGAGAAACCCTGGAGAGATTTCTCTTCCAGAAGGGGGTAACCGAGAACAGAACCGTGGCCTTAATTATTGATGAGGCGCAGAAATTAAGCGAAAGCTCGCTTGAGGTCCTGCGCGTCCTTTTAAATTATGAGACCAATGAGTTTAAGCTTCTGCAGTTAGTCTTACTGGGGCAGTTAGAGCTGTATTCCAAAATTATTAATATTCCCAATTTCTTTGACCGCATCAGCTTTAAGTACACCCTGAATCCGCTGGATTTTGAGGAAACCAAAGAAATGATTGAATTCCGCGTGCGCCAGGCGGGCTATAAAGCGCATATGCATCTATTTCTGGATGACGCGATCAAGGGAATCTATGAGTACAGCCGGGGTTATCCCCGGCAGGTGATTATGCTCTGCCATAAGGCGCTGAGAAACGTGATATTAAAGAATAAATTCGTAGTTGACGCAGGATTAATCCGAGAATTGATTGACGAAGAGATACGTTCAGGATGGCACCGGAAAGACCTCTTACTCCAGAAAAGCAGTTATTGAATTTAATTGAGAACCCGAAAGCGAAAAACGCAAATCCCCTCGGCTTAAGCGGGATGAAACAGCACGGCTTAAGCCTGCTCTCGCCGGGAGCCTGGTTAGGCAGGGTTTCATTCTCAAGAGAACGGTTTAAAAAATGGCTCAAGGACCTAAAGCGCCGTCCGTTAGACGTCAAGGCGCTAAATAAAGCCCTGAGCGTATGCCTGGTAATCTTAACGCTTTATTTTGCCGGTAATTTAGCCATCGGCATAGTGAATACGAAAAAACTGCCTGTTTTTAAATTTGAATTCTCCGGCAAGGAATCCGGAGATGTTTTTCAGGAAGGCTCGTTTTTAAAGGCGGCCTCGTATTATCTGGAAAAAGTAAGGCAAAGGGATATTTTTCAGCTGGAGCCAAAAAAAACAGAGGGCACAACAGAAGCAGCGGCTCCGGCGGGCCCTTCCGGCGAAATACTTGAGGCCACCCAGCATTTGAAATTGGTGGGGATTTCCTGGTCTAAGGATCCGGATGCAATGGTTGAAGATAGCCGGGCGCTCAAGACATTTTTTGTGAAAAGAGGCCAGATGATTGGCGACGTCCGGGTGCAGGCAATTTTTAAGGATAAGGTGGTCTTGAGTTACCGGGGAGAAGAAATTGAATTACGATGACGTGCTTTAAAAGAATTTTATCCGTAGGAATAGTATTTTTTTACTCCTTTGGCTATCTTGCGCCAATATCCGCAGAAGATGCCACAGCCCAATTGGCCCAGGCGCCTGCGCAGCCGCCGATAGAGCAGCCGGCAATTCTTTCTGTTCCCGGCGGTATGGACGAGCGGATTGCTTTAGACCTGCGCAACATTGAAGTAGTGGATGCCCTTAAGTTCCTGGCGGTGAAGGCGGGCTTGAATATTATTGCCACTAAGAACGTCGCCGGCAGGGTTACCCTGATGGTCCAGGATGTTCCGGTGAGGGATATCTTTGACATTATGCTGCGTTCAAACGGCCTTGCCTATGCTAAGGAAGGCAGTATTTATAATGTAATGAGCGAGGAGGAATACCGGGGGCTTTTTGGGAAAAAATTTTCCGATATCCGGGAGGTAAAAGTATTCCGCCTTCAATACGCCATACCCGAGCAGGCATTCAGCCTGCTGGATACCTTAAAAAGCGATATTGGCAGGGTATTGGTTGAGTCGGAGACCGGGACCGCCTTGATTATGGATACCCCGGGCAATATTCAGAGGATTGAAGAGGCCCTGTCCACTCTTGAGCAGAAGAATTTAATGGAGGTCTTTAATCTAAAATACGCCAAGGCAAAAGATGTGGAAGAACAGCTCAAGGCGCAATTAGACGCCAAAAAAGTCGGCTCCATAAAAGCGGATGAGCGTTCAAATCAGGTGATTATCCAGGCATTGCCGGAAAGAATGCAGGATATGAAGGTATTGATTGAGGCCCTGGATAAAAAGACCAAACAGGTTTTGATTGACACCACCATCGTCAAGGTCAAATTATCCAACGAGATAACCTCAGGCATTGAATGGGAAGGCCTGATGAAATTGGGGAACTCGCTGGGAACCTCCTATTTAGGCTCATATCCCTTTAGCGTCCTGCAGGGATCTACTGCCGCCTGGCAGTCCCGCAGGGCATTTATGGATTCCCTGGCAGGGACTACCGGTATCGGCGCCCTTCCTTTTAGCGGAAATACCGCAAGCGTCTCCGGGAGCACCAAAACGACTCTTGGCGAAAAGATGCATATCGGCCTCATTAGTAAAAAACGGGATATAGACATACTCATGAAATATTTGCAGACCTTAGGCAAGACCCAGATCCTTTCCAACCCCAAATTAGCCGTAGTCAATAATCAGGAGGCAAAGATTCATATCGGCGAACGCCAGGCCTATGTTACCACCACTACTACCACCGGCCAAACCACCAGCACTGTTTCAGAAGAGGTAACCTTTGTGGATGTAGGGATTCAATTATCGGTAACCCCGACCATCAATGACGAGGGTTTTGTGACCATGAAAGTCAAGCCCGAGGTTTCCAGCGTGGTTTCCACCCTGACTACGCCCTCAGGCAACAAAATTCCCATCATTGATACCTCAATGGCCGAGACCACGGTTCTGGTAAAAGACGGCTCAACCATTATTATTGGCGGCTTACGCAAAGAAGAAAAAATCTCAAGCTCTGACCATCTGCCTATATTAGGCCGGATTCCCGTGATCAGCTTTTTCTTTAGGACCAGCTCAAATAAAACTGAACGCACAGAGTTATTAGTAATGCTCACGCCCCATATAGTAAGCGGCGAGAGCCTGACTACCGGCGATGAAAGGGATTTTGGCCATCAGCCGCCGAAAGAATTCAAGGAATATCCTTCTTTTACTTCCCAGACAGATTATGAGGCTCCCGCACAGGCGCCTGAGGAAACGATTAAGCCCTATCGTGAATACACAGGCAGGGAAGAAGAAAAAGAATACCAACCATCGCTTAAAGGAGACGAGGGC
>MHHA01000022.1:0-530 GCA_001805845.1 Omnitrophica WOR_2 bacterium RIFCSPLOWO2_12_FULL_46_30 | reverse complement strand
TCGCTTAAAGGAGACGAGGGCAATGAATAAAGTGAAGATAGCAGCAGCTTTAATCTTTCTTTTATCTGCGGCTTCAGGCACAGGCCTGATATGTTCTGCCGCAAAGGCTGAGTGGTTACAGAAAAAACCAAAAAATGGACAACCAGGCGCCAGGGAATTAACCCCGCAGGAACAAAAGTTAAAAGAGGAACAGGCGGGCCTGCTTAATGAAAATACAAACCTGCTCAGGGAAAATGAGGCATTGAAAAATGAGAATAAAGCGCTCAAGGAAGACCGCGATAATCTGATCAACCGGGCAAAAAGCCTGCTTGCGGATGTTAACCGCTTAAAAGAACTTGAGGATACGGCAGGAATGGCTATTCAAGAGAAGGAGTCCCTGGAGAAAGAGAAGGCAGAGTCGGGGATTGCCTTCACGGCTTTAAAAGAAGAATTAAACAAGCTCCAGGAGGCGCAAAAAGAAATAATCCAGGAGAGGGACTATGCCAAGTCCGCCTATGAAAAGGCAAAGAAGGATAACACCATCAAAGAAC
>MHHA01000021.1 GCA_001805845.1 Omnitrophica WOR_2 bacterium RIFCSPLOWO2_12_FULL_46_30 | reverse complement strand
ACTGCTTGATTTAAAACAGGCAAGACACTTTAGAATAGAGGCGGTTAGCTTATTTTTTCTTCAGGAATGGTTTTATTTCAGGGGGGGGTAGGTTATAAATATGTTTATTTATTTAAACAGAGGACTTCTATTTTAGACCTTTCCTTTATTTCTTCGCCGCGGCCGCTTCCAGGGCTTCCTGGATTTCGCTTACGGTTCTCTTGAGCTCATCAAGCTCTCTTCTGAATTCTTCCAGGCCGGGCTCAACTTCTGTCAGGCGGTTTTCTATATTCTTTTTTAGCCCCTCTTGAGCTGATTCAATCCTGGCGATACGGCTGTCAATCTCTCTCTTAATATCGTAGCCGGCTGACTCAGCTTTTGATACATTACCTTCTATGTTCTTTTTAAGCTCTTCGTCTTTCGCCTCTATTTTCGCGAAGCGGACATCCATCTCTTTCTTTGATTCTGCTTGCGCCGCTTCATTCTGTTTGAATCGGTCTTCCATATCCTGCAACCTGCGCGCAAGATAATCTTTCAGGTCTTCAATCTTGAGCAGGTCTCCCGCCTTGGAGATCTTTATTCCCTTGGGAAGCAATTGCCTATAGCCGGGCTTAACCTCAATCATTTCCATACCCGGCGGGATTTCATCCTTTTTATTCTCTTGCGCCCAAACGGAAAAAACTGCGCTAAACATAAAGGCGGAAATAAGAAAATTAGCCCTTCTTATCTTGAAATTAGGGCGCATCAATCTATGCTCTCCTGCGAAGGGGGATGACATTTTGGTTAATGCGTCTGTATTAACCTGCTTAAAAGCTGGAGGATAATATTGACCAAAAGGCCGGCCATAAGGTCATCCCCCATAACTCCCATCCCCCCTTTAAGTTTATCAATCTTGCAGATGGGATATGGCTTAAGCCCGTCCATAATCCGAAAGAGAATAAAACCCAATAGGCCAAAACTTAAGGAATAAGGCAGAAACAACAAACCCGCAAGCATCCCGTTAAAATCGTCAATTACAATCTCGCGGGCATCCTTGCTCTTGAAAAGCTCCTCTGCCTTAGCGGTTATCAAAAAACCTAAATTAGTTATTATTAAAACAGAGGCCAGATGCGCGGCGGTATTTCCGCGAATGAAAAAGATATAGGTAAAAAAAGCCGCTAATGACGCCAGGGTGCCCGGTAAGAATTTGCTGTAACCAAGATAGAAAACACTGCTTAAGAGCTTAATCAGGAGGTTAGACCCCGCCCTTTCTGTAGGCAAAGAATTGCTATTCCTTAGAAAGGGCGGGGTAAAGCTACTTCTGCCCATTTTTTAGGCCTAAGAAAAGATGGCGGTTTTCCCAGATATACGATATGCCTGAGATAAGGGTAAGCATTACCGTAGAAAGCATGCTCAAGTAAATAATGCTGCCTATTACCTTATCAAAAACAGGGCTCCAGAAAAAATAGGCCTTCATTACGTCTTTAAAAACGAGCGAGGCCAGGATAATGATGATTGCGGCCATCTGGGAAACGGTTTTATGCTTTCCGCCTTTAGAGGCGGCAATCACCACGCCTTTGGAGAAGGCAAAAAGCCGCAATGAGGTTATGATGAGCTCGCGCCCGATAATCACGATTACGCACCAGGCAGGGATAAGCTGCAGCTGGATAAAACTCAAAAAAGCAGCCAGCACCAGAATCTTATCCGCGATGGGGTCCATAATCTTGCCGAAGTCAGTGATGAGGTTCCTGGACTTGGCAATCATTCCGTCAAATAAGTCAGTAAGGGCCGCGGCTATAAAAACAACCAGGGCCAGGCTTTTGGAAGTTAAACCCTTAGAGAAGAGAAAAAACATAAAAACAAAGGTAAGGATTATCCGTGAAACGGTGAGTTTATTGGGTAGGTTCATAAATTCCCTACCAGGTCATATTCGTAGGTATCGGTAATCTTGAGCCTGACGAATGCGCCGGGTTCTAAATGTTTAGCCGTCTTAACATAGACCAAGCCGTCAACCTCAGGCGCATCAATGTTTAAGCGCCCCATATACGTGCCGTCCGCAGAGCGCTCATCAATTAAGACCTCGCACTCCCGGCCCAAAAACTTCTGGTTTAGGCGGCGGGATATTTCTTGCTGTTCCTGCATAATAATATTAAAACGCTCTTCTTTGAGCTTCTCCGGCACCTGCCCGGGATAACTAAAAGCAGGCGTGCCTTCCTCCCTTGAATATCTAAAAACACCCAGACGTTCAAATTGCTGTTCCTTGACAAAAGAAAGAAGCTCGCTAAACTCCTTTTCCGTCTCTCCGGGAAAACCCACGAGCAAAGAAGTCCTGACGGCAACTCCGGGAATTCTCTTGCGCAGGCCGGCAAGAAGCTGCATTATTTTTCTCTTATCCGTCCGCCGGCGCATTGTTTTTAAGATGCGGTTATTGATATGCTGTAACGGCAAATCCACATATTTACAGATTCTCGGCTCATCGGCTATTAAACGCATCAATCCGTCCGTTAGATGCTGCGGATGCAGATAGAGCAGCCTTAGCCAGCGGACATTTTTAAGCGAAGCGCTTATTTTACGCAGCAGCCTGCTAAGCTCTAATTTTTTGTATATGTCTAAGCCATAGGCGCTCGCATCCTGCCCGATAATATTAATCTCTCGCTTGCCTACGTTATCCATAATCCTAACCTCTTCTAATATTGATTCCATTCTGCGGCTTTGCAGATGGCCCTTAATCTTAGGAATGACGCAGAAACTACAGGTATGGTTACAGCCCTCAGAAATCTTTAGATAAGCAAAATGCCGGGGCGTCAGCGGGAAACTTTCCTTGTTCTCGTTACTTAAGGCCATCCTCCCCACAAAGGCGTCTATCTCCTCAAGATTAGGCAGGAGTTCTTCTTTATAACGTTGGACAAGGCAACCGGCAACAATCACTTTGCGCAGGCGGCCCTCTTTTTTTAAATCAATCAGGCCTAAGATTGCCTCAATGGATTCTTTCTTTGCCTCCTCAATGAAAGAACAGGTATTCACCAGGCCTATCTCAGCATCCTGGATATCCACAATCTGGTATCCCTTTCTACTGAGGCATCCCAGGAGATTTTGCGAGTCCACCAGATTCCGCGGACAACCTAAACTGAGAATTCCCACCTTGTTGGCTTTGGCTTTATGCATTAGATTATCGGACAAACCCATCAGGAAGCTTTTTGAAGTTAGGGGTTAATCTTGAGCCCTTCACGGTTGATGAGTATATTTTTAAGCTGCTGGCCTTTCCTGCCTAAAGAAGAAAATAGCTTACCGTCAACCTCAAGCGCTACGGCTGCGGCGTTGCCTACGAAGAGCTCAATATTGTCTTTGGCGCTCCAGCTCTCGGCATTACCTTTACGCAAGAGGCCCTGATAAATCGTGCGGCCGTCAACTTTAACTTTGATAAAGCTTTCCTCTTTGGCGCGGATTACTAAGGTGATTGCTTTTGGTTTTGCTTCCTGGGGGGCGGGAGTTTGAGCAGAGGCAGGCTGAGCAGGGGTTTTTGACGGGGTAAGCCCCGGCAGCGCGCTTTGCGCAGGGGCGGCGGTTGTTTTTTTAGAAGGCCTCTTTGGGCTTAGAGGCGCCGCTGGCTTGCGGACAGCCGGATGGCTGACTATACATCCCCTCAAAGCCAGGACCATAAAAAACGCTCCCGCGACAACCGAGAGGCCGGCTAAAATTATTTTCTTTTTTTCCAGAATAAAACTAAGCGAGGAATTTTTAATGCCGTTAGGCGGCCTGTGGCTGCGGCTATCGGAAGCCGCACCACTGCCCGCTGGCTTGTGGCTGCGGCTATTCGGTTGCCCACCACTGCCCGCTGGCTTGTGGGAGTGCTTTGCGGCAGTTGCGATAGGATATTCTTTTGTAAATTCCTGCCAGTCAACTCTCAAGAAACGGCAATACATCTTCAAGAACCCCTTCAAATACACAGGGTCAATATTATCTAAGCGGCCTTCTTCCAGGGACCTGAGGACCGCGGGGGATATCTTGGTATTCTTGCTTACTTCAGTTATAGAATAGCCATTTTCTTCGCGAGCGCTCTTTAAGTATGCGCCGGCATTCTGCATCGTCACTCTTTTACCTCGTCTCTTTCAGCCCCCTGAAGGCTGAATCCGTGTTCACTCAGCCAGGAGTCCTTGTCAATGAGTATCTTGCGGGGCTTGCTTCCCTGGAATGAGCCCACAATGCCTTCCTGCTCCATCGCGTCAATAATTCTCGCGGCTCTGGCATAGCCCAGCATCAGCCTTCTCTGTAAGATGGAGACCGAGGCCTGATTGCTCTCTAATATCAAACGCACTGCCTGGTCAAACAATTCGTCTTTTTCTCTCTCGGAAGGATTTAATGCCCTGGCCTGTTCTTTGAGAATGGCTTCCTCAAAAACCGGCTCTGCCTCGCTCTTGATAAACTCAACCACCCTTTCAATCTCGGCGTCTCTTAAAAGCGAACCCTGGGCGCGAATCAACTTTGCCTCCCCCGGACGCATAAAGAGCATATCGCCTCTTCCTAAAAGCTTATCCGCGCCATTAGCGTCAAGCACGGTGCGCGAGTCCACCTTTGAGGCAACCTTAAAAGAAATCCTGGCGGGAAAATTCGCCTTGATCACGCCGGTAATAACGTCAACCGACGGCCGCTGGGTAGCCAGAATCAGATGTATACCTACTGCCCGCGAGAGCTGGGCTAAGCGGGTGATGGCATTCTCAATAGTGTTGGCGGCAATCGCCATAAGGTCAGCCAATTCATCAATGACCACTATAATATAGGAAAGCTTATCCGGCTCCTTTTGATTATAGGATTCAATGTTGCGGGAGCCTGCCTTTGCCAGAAGCTTATACCTTTCCTCCATTTCGCTGACCACCCAGTTTAAGGCGTTAGAAACCTTCCTGGCATCGGTAACTACCGGGCACAATAAATGCGGCAGTCCGTTATAGACCGAAAGCTCAACCATTTTGGGGTCAACCATCAGGAATTTTGCCTCTTCCGGAGTTGCCCGGTAAAGTATGGAAAGAATCAGGGAATTTACGCAGACGGTCTTGCCTGAACCGGTGGTCCCGGCAATCAAAAGATGGGGCATCTCAGCTAAATCCGAAACCACGCTCTTACCGGTTATATCTTTGCCTAAAGCTATGGTGAGCTTGCTTTGAGCGTTCTGAAATTCAGGGCTGGATAAAACCTCTTTCAGATAAACCGCGCCGATTGAGCTATTGGGAACTTCTATCCCTACCCTGCTTTTCCCGGGAATCGGCGCCACAATCCTTACTGACTGCGCCTTCATGGCGAGCGCAATATCGTCGCCGAGCGAGACAATCCTCTGCACCTTTACTCCCGGGGCAGGCTCAAGTTCGTAGCGGGTAATCGCCGGGCCGCGCTCAATATTGGTTACCCGCACCGAGACGCCAAAATCCAATAAGGTATCTTCTAAGATATGGGCGTTTCCGGTTAAGTCCTCCTCAAGCACCTTTCTTGATGAAGCCGCGGCCGGGTCATCAAGCAGGCCTAAAGAAGGAAGCTGATAGGCGCCGCTCTTAAGCTGGACTGATTTTGGTTTTGCGGCTTTAATCTCCTGAGGTCCAGGCTTGAGCTTAAGTTCAATTTTAGACCCGGCTAAGGCCTGCTTCTGGCTGAGCGGTGACTCTTCCCCGGCCATAGATACCTCTTGAGGCCTTTCCTTATTTCTCTTAATCAGCGGATTCAGCTGGACCCGGTTAGAAACCGCGGGACGGCTAAAAAAGATAAAAAGGTTTCTCAGCGGGTTTATCCGGGGAATCCTGAACTTTGCTTTTAGCGCCTCGGTTATTTTCAGGATAAACCGCGACACCAAAAACTCCATTACCAGAACACAGGATAATAAAGCCAGGGTAATCACAATCACCCATCCGCCGGTTCCGAAATAGGTAAGCAGAAACTGAGAGAAGATAAAACCGAATAAGCCGCCCCGCCGAAAGCATACCTCAGCTAACCCGGAGGTCATGGCCATTAGACTGGCGAGCGAAAATGCGAGTAATAACAGCCCGGGAAGCCGAAAAGGCAGGAAGAAAGCGCGTTCCCTAAATTTGTCCAGGCCCCAGGAAAATAGGATTAGAGGCAGAAGGTAACTTACCCAGCCAAAAATAAAAAACAGGCCGAAAGAGAATCCTGCCCCAAAGATACGGATGAGATTTTTTGCCGGCGCATTTGCGGGAAAACTTAAGAAAGACAGGTCCTGGGGACTGTAAGAGATGAGCCCTAAAAAAATCAAAAGCCCGACCGCAATAAGGATAATGGCTTTGATTTCATTGAGATGGCTGTGATTCATCAAAAGCTTCAAGCAGAGGGCGGCGGCGCCTCGGCCTGTTTCTTGCTCAGGTTTACCCTGCCCAACTCGTCAATGCCGATGACTTTAACCTTTACCTCATCGCCGACCTTAACCGCGTCTTCAACATTCTTGATGAATTTATTGGATAACTCTGAAACATGAATCAGCCCTTCCTTATTCGGCAGGATTTCGCAGAAGGCGCCAAAAGGCATAATCCGTTTTATCGTACCGGCATAAATTTTCCCCACCTCAGGCGCTTCAGTGATGCCTTTAATTATGTCAATCGCCTTTTGGGATGCCTGGGCATCATTAGATGCCACCAGAACCGAGCCGTCGTCTTCAATATCAATGGACACCCCGGTGGAATGGATGATTTTCTTGATGGTTTTCCCTCCCGGGCCGATTAATTCCCCAATCTTCGCGGTATCAATCTTTAGCACGGTGATGCGGGGAGCAAACGCGGAAAGCTCCTGGCGCGGCCGGGCAATCGCTGACTTCATCTTCTCTAAAATCGTAAGCCGCGCCTTTTTGGCATCGGCCAGGGCCTTTTCAATCAAATCAAAATCTATGCCGGGAATCTTTAAGTCCAGCTGAATCGCGGTAATCCCTTCCTGGGTGCCGGCAACTTTAAAATCCATATCTCCAAAATGGTCTTCCAGGCCGTTAAGGTCAGTAAGCACAATCTGGCGCTTGCCTTCTTTAATCAATCCCAGCGCCACTCCGGCCACCGGCCTCTTGATAGGCACTCCGGCATCCATCAGGGATAACGTTGAGGCGCAGACCGTAGCCATGCTTGAGGAACCGTTGGATTCTAATATTTCTGAGACCACCCGCACGGTATAAGGAAATTCTTCCTTCGCGGGCATCACCGGAGAGAGCGACTTCTCAGCCAGGGCCCCGTGGCCGATTTCGCGCCTGCCGGGGCCTCTCATCGGAGCTGTCTCGCCAACCGAAAAAGGCGGAAAGCTGTAATGGAGCATAAAGCTCTTGCTGCTCTCGCCTTCTAAGGCCTCAATCATCTGCTCATCGCTGGCTGTGCCTAAGGTAGTTACGGCTAAACTCTGGGTCTCGCCACGGGTAAACAGGCCTGAGCCATGGGTGCGGGGAAGGGCGCCGATTTCGCAGGTTATCGGACGAATGTCGCCGGGTGAACGGTTATCAATGCGCGTTCCCTTCTCAAGGATATAATTGCGCACAATCTGTTTCTCAATTTCCTCCAGGCAGAGGCGCACATCCTTGGCTACGTGGCCTTCCAGGGTAAACTTTTCTTCTAATTCTTTTGCCAGGTTAGCTACGGCGTCTTCCCTCTGCTCCTTGCCGGATAAAAGACAAATTTCTTTGAGCTTCTCCTCGGAGAGCGATTTAACCGAGCCAAATAACGCCTGATCAACCTTCTTGAATTCAAGCTGCTGCTTTCTCACGCCTGCTTCTCTGGCAAAGTCCTCCTGCATCTTGATCAGTCCTTTAATGGTATCAAATCCAAAATGAATGGCTTTTAAAACCAATTCCTCGGAGGCCTCTTTGAGTTTGGACTCAAGCATCATCACGCCATCGCGGTTAGCCACAACCACTAAATCAAGCGGGCTCTTTTCAATTTCCGCGTAGGTTGGGTTAATCACGAATTGCCCATCCAGATAACCTACTCTTACCGCGCCTATCGGCCCGTTAAAGGGGATATCCGAGATAGTCAAGGCGCAGGATGCGCCGTTTACCGCCAGGACATCCGGGTCGTTCTCTCCGTCGCTGGAAAGGACTATGCCAATGAGCTGCACCTCATGGAACATACCGTCGGGAAAAAGCGGCCTGATCGGCCGGTCAATAAGGCGGGCGGTGAGAATTTCGCTTTCTGAAGGCCTTCCTTCGCGTTTAAAAAAACCGCCGGGGATCCTTCCGGCGGCATAGGTCTTTTCCTGATATTCCACCGTGAGAGGGAAAAACCCCAACGCTTCCTTTGACTGCTTGGACATACAGGCGGTGACTAAGACCACGGTCCCGCCGTAACGCACCACCACCGAGCCGTTTGCCTGCTTGGCAATCTTTCCGGTTTCAATGAGCAAATCCTGTTTTCCGCATTTAATCCCCGCCTGCTTTTCATTCATTTTCATTTGTCGGTACCTAACCCCTTTCCCTACTTTCTCAAATTCAATTTTTCAATGATTTCCTGATATTTCTTATCGTCTTCTTTTTTAAGATAATTTAAGAGCCTGCGCCTTTTGCTGACAAGGATTAGCAGGCCTCTGCGCGAATGGTGGTCTTTCTTATGCACCTTAAAATGCTCGCCTAACTGGTTGATGCGTTCGGTTAAAAGGGCAACCTGCACCGCGGCCGAGCCGGTGTCCTGGGGATGCTCCTTGTAATCTGAGATTATCTTTTGCTTTTTCGTTTTTTCTAATACCAACGTATTCACCTCCTCGCCTATAATTTCTATAGTATACTATACTAACCGCAAATCGTCAAGAAAAAACTGTCCGCAGGACAGTTTTTTCTTAATCCTTTGGCGCTCGTTTCTATCCTGCCTGATATAATTTCCTATGCTCACAAGGATTTTGGGATGTTTATCTGGGGGTGGATTTTCTTCTGCTGGAGAAGCTCAATGAATGTGTTAGCGTAGGCAGGGTTAAACTGCTGCCCGGAGCATTTCCTTAACTCTCCAGCTGCCTCCTCTGATAATAAAGGCCTGTTATAGCCTCTTCCGGTGGTCATCGCGTCAAAAGAGTCGGCAATAGCGATAATCTGCGCGCCCCGGGGAATCATATCGCCGGTTAATCCATGCGGGTAACCTTTCCCGTCATAGCGTTCATGGTGATACAATATCAAGGGAAGAACTTCTTCAAAAAAAGGCAGTCCCTCTAAAATCTTGGCTCCCTGCGCCTGATGGCGTTTGACAAATTCAAATTCTTCATCGCTAAGCCTTTCTTTCTTATGCAGGATTCTATCCGGAAGGCCGATTTTACCCACATCATGCAGATAGGCGGCTCTGTTGACCGCTTCTATTTCCTCCTTGGCTAAATGTAAACCTTCGGCAAGGGCGGTAGCGTAGAAACTCACCCGCTCGGAATGGCCGGCGGTATAAAGGTCTTTCTCTTCTAACGCCTTCACCAAAGAATGCATGGCATAGAAATAAGTCCGGGCAATTTCTTTTTGTTTAGTTTTTAATTCTTCTAAAGCGGACTCTAATTCTTTATTGCGCGCCTCTAAATCCATGCTCACGTAGCCCAGCTCACCCTTGGGCATAGCCCCTGCCATCAGAATAGATTCTGAGGCCGTAATTACCCTGTCTACCTCAGGATCAAAGATTGCCAGAGGGACTTTTGCCCTGCCTTCCGGCAGGCCCGCCTGCCGGACGGGCAGGCAGGCATCGGGCGCAATCCGTTTTAACAGCGATTCGCAGGTTAAAACCAAATCCGGATAATTCTTGATGTGTTCTCTGGGAAAATCCACGGCGGCAATCTTCGCTGAAATTTTTATTCTTTCCTTCTCAATGACAAATTCGCGGCCGGCTAATCTCTCTGCCAAAAGGCGCAACGAATCCTCAAACTGCCTTCGCTTAATATGGAAAACGCATAAAGAAAAGGCCTCCTCCCCATAACGGGCAAGCAGCGATTTCTTTCCCGCGCATTCTTTAATCGTCCGCGAAACCGTCTTAATTAAATGCGGCAGCCCCAGAGCGCGCCTTTCGCTTAATTGTGAAAATTCATTGACATAAACTAAACAAAAGAAATGTTCGCCGGCTTTGGCTTGTTTTCCTAAAACAGACTGCACGCTAAGCTGAAAATATCTCTGGGTATAAAGCGCCGTCAGAGGGTCAGTAATCGCCTGAATCTTTAACTTCTCCGATTCAACAACCAGGCTTATGTATTTGTAGAGCTCAACCGCTGCGTATGAGGCCAGGGATAAGAAAATGAGGCTGAATATATCCATCCTGAAATTATAACGCGCCTGGAGGAATATGTAACCTAGCGATATGCAGGATAATAGCGATGACAAGAGCAATATAGAATAGGCCGGCTTAAGGCGAAAGGAAAGAAATCCGGCGGCTAAGCCAAAGAAAAGAAAAATAGCGATTCCTGACCAGTAGGGTAATGTTTTAAGCGGGTTTCCCGATAAAAGCATAAGCAGGCTATTGGCATTAATATAAATGCCCGGCATTAGGCCCAGGGGCGTAGGGTGAATGTCGTGAGTGATATTCGCAGTTATTCCCAGCATAACGATTTTATCCTTAAGTGAATCCGGCTCAATGGTTAGACTGCGCTCAACGTCAATAGGTTGCGGGCCTAAGAGCTTATAAACGGGAAAGTTAATAAAATCGGATGCGCCGGCAGAATAATTTATCGGGATAAGCCCGAAATTATCAACAGGGAATGCCAGCTGCGGAGAAAGGATGACTCTTCCCGAATTACTATCGTAGCGGATGTTTTCTAACGGTAGAGCCTTAACCAACGCCAGAATTTTTATCTCTGCCGCAAAATCGTATTCCGGCGATTGGCGGCTTTTGGTTTTTGTCCGCAATACTGCGCGCATACTGCGTACCCGTCCATCGTGTTTATCCGGTTTTTTATTTACCAAACCCATCGCTTTAGCCGAGGCTGAAAAAATATCCAGCGGCCTTACGAATTCTCCTTCCTCATCAATGTAAGCGGCGAGAATGACATTACCTGCATTTTTAATGGCTTCGGCAAGCTGTAAATCCAATGACTCATCGCTGGATTTGCCCAGAAAGGCGAAATCAAGGAAAATCGCTTTGGGCCGGTAAGAGCTAATCTTGCCGACTAACTCAGCAAAGGCAGAACGCCTCCAGGGCCATTGCAGCCCTGCTTCTTTAAGTGAAGCATTATCAATGGCTACCACCACAATATCCTTGATTTCCCGGGGTAATTTTTTCCCGGCGCGGCTTATGCCTGAAAAGAAATCATTAGTGCGCAAGGCAGGGGTCTGTAAAAATCCTAATGGATGGAGGATAAAATTGTAGAGGATAAAAATCACCGCCACCAGGAACAAAATCCTGACCGGTTCTTCATCTTTTATATAGCGCATGAAATATAAATTAGCATACCCGGCCTGCGTTTGCAATAAGATTTTCCTTGACAACGGTTATCTTATTTGTAATGATAATAAACTATGAAAAGGAAATCCTTTACCCTGATTGAGATTTTAGTGGGGTTGATTATCATTTCCATCCTGGCTGCTCTTTCTATGGCTTCATACCGCAAGACCATAGAAACGAATAATGAAAGAATTTGCA
>MHHA01000020.1 GCA_001805845.1 Omnitrophica WOR_2 bacterium RIFCSPLOWO2_12_FULL_46_30 | reverse complement strand
TTATAACGCAGAGCCCCTATCTCAACTATCCTGTCCCCGTCTTTAGGCAAAAGCCCGGTGGTCTCCACATCAAAGATCACAAAATCAATATCCTCTATTTTTTGCTTGATCATTTGCAAGAAAAGTAAACGTGGGTGGCAAGGTTATGTTAGAGCAGGGCGTACGGAAATTTTTGCGGCTTGGACTCCGCCGAAGGCGGGGCGCAAAAATTTACGCCGAGTGAGGCTTGCCGCAGGAACAAGCCGAACGTCCCTGCGAAAACATAACCTTGACAGGACCCACGCATTATTAGTAAATATTATACGCGTTTATCTGCTTAAGCGGCCGGTAAGACAGCTTTAGCGCTTTTAAATTCTCCAAATCCGAACAACCCATAATGTTTATGTATTTGTATCCGCTTAATCTCCGGCAGAATTCCCTGAAGATAAACTGGGCAATCCCCCTTAAACCCAGGTCGCAAACTTCAAACAAGATACAAAAAATTTCCTTATTCAAAGGATACCCCAATGAACATGCCTTAATTTTCCCGCTTGCCTTCACCACATATCCAGACAAGCCAATCCTTTTAGAATATCTTAACGCCGCATTAAAACTTACCCCGCTATCTTCAAGCATTTGCCGGTAAAGCTGGTCATTGTGGCTTTGGCTATGGCTGCGGCTATCGGAAGCCGCACCCTGCCTTGCCGGCAGGCAGGCATTGCCCTCTGGCTTATCGGAAGCCAAACCACTGCCTGCTGGCTTGTGGCTTTGCTTGCGTTGATTTCTCCAGAGATGATACAACTCTAAACAATCTTTACGCATAGACTGCCTATAAGCAAGAACCTGATACGGATAATTGCGCACAAAATGGTTACAGCTGGCGCGCTTATGCCTATAAGCATCCCCTTTTAATTGCGCCAAGGCCTCACATAGACAAAGATATTCGCTATCCTTTAATTTTGTCCTCCCCGCGTCTTCTATAGCCACATTCTCTATGCGGCTGACCTCTTTATTAAGATTATAAAAATCCATAATCTCAAAGCACTGCTTAAGCGCCCTCTCATTGCCGTCTCCTAAGGGCGCCAGGGGCATAAATATCCCAATATTATCCTGATAAAAAAGGCAGAGATTATTCTCAATCACCACCCAATAAATCTTAAATAAATCCTTCCAGATAAACAGAGGCGCAAAATGATACGTCGAAAGGCCGGTCTGAATTTTCTTAAGGTATTTGTCTACTATAGGCTTATCTTTAAGGGTGAGCCTATTTAGTTTCGGGAGCGCCTTGTTATCGCGAATCTTTTTATAAACTTCGCCTAAATCCACAACTATTTCTACATTCTCCCGGTAATCCGCGCAGATTTCCGGATTCTTGCCGAGCTCTGAGATTGCTTCAGGACGGCTTAAGGCCTTTTTTAGATAACCAGCATATTCTCTTATATTAGGCCTTTTCTCCTCAACAAAAAAACAACTCTTATGCAGGCCTAAAGACAAAGAGCCGTTTCTTTTGACCAATAAAAATGGATACAGCCGGCAATCCAGCGGCCTTTTAGAATATATGGCACAGCGGCTATCATTTTCATTTAAGTGCTCACAGCGGTAGCCAGCGCTGCTTTCTACTAAGCGGCAGGCAGGCGTTGCCCAAATCGTAGGATTCGCGCTAAACCGGCAGCAGCCTAAACACCTAAGACAATACCCCGAAGGCACAAACTGTTTTAAATTCATTCCCTACTTTACCAGGCTTCCCACCTTTACTTCCCTCTGCGGGCTAATAAAGGCAATTCCCTTTTCATCCGCAGCCGCTAAGAGCATCCCCTGGCTCTCCACCCCCCGGATTACTGCTGGCTCCAGGTTATTCACCACTACCACCTGCTTGCCGAGTAAATCCTCCGACGTATAAGAATTACGGATCCCGGCCACAATCTGTTTCTGGCAATCGCCTAAATCAATCTTGAGCACATACAGCCTGTCCGCGTTGGGATGCGCGCTAACCTCTTGAATCTTTGCCACTTTCAGCTCTAACTTCTTAAATTCCTCGTAAGCAACCATCTTCTCTCCTTCAATGAGCACTAAACTTATGCCTGCCTGCTTGAGCAGGCAGGGAGTCCGAAGGACGGCATAAGTTATAAGTGCAGGGGTTCATTTGGATATTATAACATATACTTTTGACTTATGCTATAATACCCATGTGCAATACGACCGTTTTCAGCAGGAAGCGATGAATTATATTAAGGAAGGCCTCTCGGTTATCGTCTCTGCCCCCACCGGAGCCGGAAAAACCGCCATTGCCGAATACGTCATTAACCAATGCATCAAATCCGGCCAGGGGGTAATCTATACCGCGCCCATAAAGGCCCTTTCCAACCAGAAATTCCGCGACTTCCAGAATCAATACCGGGATAAAATCGGCATCCTCACCGGAGACGTCTCCATTAACCCTGAGGCGCCGGTTTTGATTATGACTACCGAGATTTTCCGCAATAAGCTCCTTGAAGAGCCGCAGCCGCTTAAGAAATTCTCCTGGGTAATCTATGATGAAATCCATTACATTGACAACCCCGAACGCGGGACCGTCTGGGAAGAATCACTGATGCTTTTACCTGAGCATATGCGCATCCTTGGCTTAAGCGCAACCGTCCCCAACATTGAAGAATTTAGCCAGTGGCTTACGTCCGTGCAAGGCAAACCGCTTAAAATAATCGTTGAGAAGAACCGTCCCGTCCCTCTGCATTTTCGCTTCCAGTGCCAGAATAAAATTACCGATGATTTAAAAGAGCTAAACCGCTCATCGTTTTCTAAAGCCGTAACCTATGCATACCGGGGAAGGCATTCGGCTATCCATAAGGAGCTTAACCCTAACCGCCTGGCGAGCCTCATCCAGTATATCCGTCAGAATAACGGCCTCCCCTGCATCTATTTCTGCTTTTCCCGCCGGCGCTGTGAAAAATTAGCCCAGGAACTGCTCAACTTTGACTTTTTAGAAAACGATGAGCGCGATAAAATCCTAAACCTATTCAATGGGCTGCTTGGCCGCTTTGCTTTAAAACATGAGCCGAGCGCCTGCCAAATGCAACCCCTGATTAAGCGCGGCATTGCCTATCATCACGCGGGAATGCTTCCTACCCTGAAAGAGGTTATTGAACAGCTCTTTACCTCGCGGCTCCTGAAGGTAATTTTTACCACTGAGACCTTTGCCTTAGGCATTAATATGCCGGCGCGCTCGGTTGTCTTTGATGAATTGCGGAAATTTTACGGAGACCATGTGCGCAATTTAAAGACGCGCGATTTTTACCAGATGGCTGGCCGCGCCGGAAGGCGCGGCATAGATAAGGAGGGTTTTGTCTACAGCCGGATCAACCCGCACAGGATTGACTTTGACGAGACCGGGCGTATCATTTATGGCGAGCCGGAGAAAGTCAATTCCCAATTTAACGCTTCTTACGCTACTTTACTGCATCTTTATGAAAAGTATAACGAAAGATTTTTAGAGATTTATCCGCTTTCATACCATTTCTACCAAGCCAACATCCGCAAAAAGGAAGAGGCCTATAATTTACTTCGTCAGAAGTTAAATTTTTTAAAAGCGGCCGGATATATCCAAAGGGGCCAGCTTACTACCAAAGGGCTCTTTGCCTGCGGTATCTACGGTTATGAAATTATCCTTTCTGAGCTTTTTGAAAGAGGATACTTAGAAAATTTTAACCAGCTTGAGTTGTGCATACTTATGGCCGCGATTGTCTTTGAGCCGCGCCGGGCTGACAGCCTTCCCAAGCTCACCCGCCAGGCGAAGAATCTTAAAAACTTAACCGAAAATATGATGAAACAAATTCTAAAGCAGGAGGCCCGTTTCGGGATACATCCTCCGAGCAAAATGCCGCATTACCACCTAAGCAATGCGGTTGGCGCCTGGCTCGACGGCCAGTCATTTCATAAAACCCTTCTTGAGACCACCGCTGACGAAGGAGAGCTGGTGCGCTATCTTAGGATGTCTAACCAGCTTTTACGAGAGACGCTTGCCAACCGCCTCAGCTCGGAAAGCCTGAAAGAAAAAATATCGCGGTTAATTCCTAAGATTAACCGCGATATTGTGGATGCCGAAAGACAGCTGCGCAGTTAAATGAAGACGCGATTTACGCAAACAATAGTGAACGTAAATCGCTGTCTGAATTTACCCCGAGCTTACGTAATACAGCCTGAGGGCAGGTTCCTTTCTACAAACTCAACGAGCTTTTTCTGGACTTCGCTCTCTAACTTATGAAACTCTAAGCCCATCCCTGGATAAATATGCGGCTGAAGCTCTTTGGCTACCTGCCAGACAACTCTGGCATCAAGTTCTAGCACGCCCGGCTTAGGTAGAAGCAAAAGCCTTACATCCAGGAGCTCGCCTAAAGGATATGTTTTATTGGCAAAAACAAGCATCCCTATAGCGCTTAAATTTAAAACCTTTCCCTTGGTAAATTTTTCTTCCCCTGCTTTTGCTCTAAATTCCACCGTTATATCCAGAGGCAGCCGTTTAAATCTGCGCCTTAAGCTTTTCTTCTGGATTTCGGCAATAACCTTATCTTCTTTGAAACTGTCTAAAGCCAGCTCCTTATTCTCATACATCTGGAAAACCTTATCTAAGCACATCAGCGAAAAAACTTTCTTTATATGCGCTGGCACATTCACAAATTTTATTCTTCCCTTATGATTATCCACATTTTTGCAGGCGATGGCCAATACCGAAAGGCCGGCATAATCAACTAAGTTCACATTTTCAAAATTACAGAGGATGTCTTCATAACCATTTTCCAGGCACCAGCCGACTTTCTCGATAAAGTTGGAGGCGTCAATATCAATATTGCCGGATAAATCTAATACGGATACGGAGCTGTTTCTTTGAAAATTTATTTCTAACATAATCTAACCTTTTAAGATAAATCTCAGCCGCGAGCGCCAAATGGCGGGGCGCCGCTAGTCCCCATAATACAAAAAGAGGCCTGTGCAGTCTCGCCGCGCAGGCCGTCTCTTTATACCAAAACCTTCAGTCAAAGGCAGCTATTTTCTCTTTTTCTTTGGCTTTGGTTTTTTCTTGGGACCACAGGTTCCACAACCCATATCGCACCTCCGTGTTGAAAGTTTACAGTTAACTGTAAACTATTTCTTAACCATCCTTACATAATCAAAATAAAGTTTTCCCTTGCCAACTGGAAGCGGTTCAAACTGAAAAACCCTGATAGGAAAATTTAACTCGGCATTTTTATCTGCGCCCTGCGGCTGCCAATCGCCGCGGGCGAAGAAATCAGCAAACGGTATTACGAACTCCTTCCAGCCGGTAAAATTATCATCAATTAAAGCGCGCCAGTATTCAGAGCCGCTATCCACCAAATCCATAGCAACCTGTATGCCTGTATTTGCACCGTAGATGCAAAAGGCAACGGCGTTATAGTTAGTAAAGTTAATATCTTTAGGTTCAACCAGCCATGCCCCGGCGCCTTTGACATCCAAGCCGTATCCCCGGGCAACCCACATATAACCGCCGCTAAGCGCATCAAAGCTGACTTCCAATGCCTGCTGGCCGTGATACTTGACTTCCGGGGAAGCTGCAACTCCCAGTGAAGAGCCGTTGCCTGAGCCGTAATCAACTGTTCCTTCCAGACCTCCTGAAATTGCTCCTTCAAAATCATCCAAGAGGAGTTCGCCTTCGCCCTGCGCATAAGCAATACCGAGCGAAACTAAAAATAATATGGGTAATATTAAACCTGCGCCTTTGACTAATCTCATTTTTTTCTCCTTTCCCGCCCCTCTATCATCTTTTGGAATGGCGGGATCCCGGCTGAGCCGAAGGCGAGAGTCGGGACAATAAGACCCTGCCGTTTTGTTTCGTTTTGTTAGAAGCGAAACAAAACGAAACAGCGGGGGTTCATTTATAATATAACATAATAAGCTTGAACTTACAAGGATTTTAGCCCCCTGCGCGACAAACTTTCTTAATAAGTGATGGTAGCCCCAACCGGATTTGAACCGGTGTTTACAGGCTGAGAACCTGACGTCCTGAACCAGGCTAGACGATGGGGCCAAATGTAAGGTCCTGCGGTAATGCATAAATTTTAATATAAAAAAACCCTGCGGTCAACAATTTTATTGACCAGCCGCACTTTATGCTATAGACTAATATTTGCAATGCTTAAAGTCGCGGTTGGCAGAAGCCGGAAAAAAGATATTGCCGAAGCGGTAGAAGAAGCAACCCGTTCCTGCCTTCTGCAGCTTCCGGCGCAGGAGGTGAGCCTGGCCTTGGTCTTCAGCACGCCATCCTCTATCACGGCTGCATTGCTTAAGAAAATAAAGTCGGGCCTAAGACCCGATTGCCCTCTTATCGGCTGTTCCGGGATGCGCATCATTACCCCGGAAGGCACACAAGGAGAGGGCCTTGTCTTAATGCTCATTGCCCTGCCGAAAGTAAAAATCTCCTGCGGCTCAATCAAGCTAAGCCCGGATGACGACGCCTATCTGGCAGGCCAGGGGCTCGGGATAAAGCTTATTTCAAACGTCAAGGAATACCGCCGGGAGCTCTGCCTTATGTTTAGCGACGGCCTGTCAGAGGCCGTCTCGCGGCTCATGGAAGGTTTACAGAATATTTTAGGAAAAAGTTTTCCTTTTATCGGCGGCGGCGCAAGCGACGATTTAAGATTCAAACAGACATTCCAATTTTATAATGAACATATTTTAAATAAAAGCGCGGTGGCGGCGCTCTTTGCCGGAAAACTGGCCTACGGTATCGGTATAAGACACGGCTGGAAGCCGTTAGGTAAAATACGCGCTATCACCGACTCAAGCTCCAATGTGATTAAGAAAATTGACGGCGGAAAGGCAAGCGGGCTTTATGAAGATTACTTTGCTAAAACCCTGGCCGAATTAAAAAAAGAAATTTTACCTATCAACACTCTCTATCCCATCGGAATGTATCTTGAAGGAGAAAAAGAATACCTGCTGCGCAATGTCATCGCGCTAAACGACGATGGCTCTATCGTAACCCAGGGCGGCGTTCCCCGGGGAAGCGCGATACGATTAATGATTGGAACCAAGGAGTCCTGTTTAGAGGCGGCTCGCCAGGCTGCTGCGCAGGTAAAAGCGGCTTTGCGCGATAAACCGATTGGTTTAGCCATCATCATCAGCTCCGCCTCCAGGGCCTATCTTTTAGGAAGGAATATTGACGCTGAAATAAAAGCCGTTAAAACGGTCCTGGGCCCGAATGTTCCCTTAGCCGGATTCTATAGTTACGGCCAGTATGCTCCGCTGGGCGCACTCAGCTATTACGGCCAAACCTACCTGCATAACCAGACCATTGCCATATTAGGAGTGGGAGAATAGATGATTAACCCGGAATACTTTATGTCAATGCTTGGCTTTATCGGACTGCTCGCGGTTGTCTTGCTGGGGATAACCTTAATCTTAAAGTTACGGAGCATTGAACAACTGAATAATAGCGTCAGCTACTTAAAAAAATCCCTGGAGGAGATGGATGAGCAGGCAAAGCTCATCGTCAGGACCGACCTGGAGCTCAATAAGACCCAGGAAGAGTTAGATAAAAAGATTAACGGCCTTTACGCCCTGCAAAGGATATCCCAGGACATAAGTAAAACGTTGGACCAGAACGAAATATTCCGGCGCATCAGCCCTGAGCATATCCAGGAAATCGGTTTTCAGAAGGCTCTTCTCTTTATGAAAAATAAGCCCGGCGGACCGTGCTTAAGATATCAAATAGGATTTGATGAACAGGGCGCTAAAGACATTGAAGATAAATTCACCAGCGAAAGAGTTTTTGAACTGCTCATCGAAAATGCGGTTGTCTTTTCATCAAATTCCGGGAAACCGGAGATGCGCTCGCTCATCTTATTAATCATCAATATAACCAAGCTCGATTCTTTTGTTGTCTCCCCGGTCTCAAAAAAAGAAGGATTCTGCGGTTTTATACTTCTGGGAAATGAATCGGCCCAGGCGCCGGTTACCGAAGGAGATGAAGAACTCATTGCGGTGCTGGCAACACAGATCGGCCAGGCCCTGGAGAACGCTGAATTATTCGAAGCTGCGTATTCCCAGCACCAGGAGCTCGAGAAGAAGGTAATTGAAAGGACCCGGGAATTAAGCGGCGCCCTCAATGAGATTGAATCGGTGAGTAAAAGAAAAACCGAATTTGTTTCGGCGGTATCCCATGAAC
>MHHA01000019.1 GCA_001805845.1 Omnitrophica WOR_2 bacterium RIFCSPLOWO2_12_FULL_46_30 | reverse complement strand
CTTTCGGGTATTCCTCATACGAAGGGCACCATTTAGTAGCCAGAAATAAAAATCATCGTTAAGAATAAGAAAGAAATCTTTTTCATATTTACTTCTGTTTATTTCTATTCAATAATTTTTTTATATGATACTCTTGTATCTTAAGGGGCCTCGTTTTTTTGTTTAACCATCTATTTACCGTGCAAAAAGAAACGCCTAACATTTCTGCAAGGCGTTCTTGAGTAATTCTCTTTTTAAGCCGGTATTCTTCCAGTTTTTTGATTAAATCCATAAGGTTTTTGTTTGATTCCCTATGCTTGCAAAAGCCGCAAGTAATCTTTTTGGGTTTCTCGAACTACGCCCGCGATAAATTCCCTAAAGTCCTTATCGTCTGTGTGCGCCTTCTCTAATGCCTGTATATAATCCCTGCGCAGTATGGGCGGGATTATCGCTATAGAATAGCCCTTTTGCAATAAAATTAAGTTCATTGAGAGCCTGGCAACCCTGCCGTTGCCGTCAATAAAGGGGTGTATAAAAGCTATTTTCTTATGGACTAAGGCGCAGTATTCTACGGGGTGGTTTTCCTTTTCTAAATTTTCAACCTTGCCGATAAACTCACTCATCAGCTCAGGGACCTGCCCTGGGCTTGGCAGAGTATATTTTGAGCCGGAAATAAAAACTTTTTCCTTTCTGTATTTGCCTGCCCGCGCTGCGTCAATTCTATAATAAAATAATTTATGCAATTTCTTAATATCGTCTTCTACAATTTCCTTGCCTTTTGCTAACTTATAAATGTAGTCGTACGCCTCACTATGGCCTAATGCCTCGTAGTAGTCCTTTATAGGTTTCCCGCCTATGGTTATGCCGTCCTCTAACACAACCTTCGTCTCCGTCTCGGTAAGGGAATTTCCCTCTAATGCGTTTGAAGTATAAGTCAACCCTACCCGGTAATATTCCTTTAATTGTTTGAGCGTGTTTGGCGGTAACGGCCTATAAGCGTTAATTTCTTCCTGGAGTTTATCTATTTCTTTCAATATCTCGTTCATTTTTCCCCCTTTTGGAACATTGTTTATTGTAAATATAATATAGCACTTTATATCAACGTGTCAAGGTGAATCTTGAGTTTTGAATGGGAATGATCAAGCAATTTCTCCATTTTTTTATCAAGCTGTAGAGATATAATGCTGGGCAAAATTTTCGGGTGCGGGTCAAAAATTTTACCCCAATTCCTCAGGGCTAGTTACGGATTTGATCTTATTGGCAATGGCTAAATCTACAATATGGCGGGAAGGGCCTTTCCAGAAAAGGCTTGAGAGCAGGACATTGGTATCAAGGACGGCTTTTATCATCAATGATATCTTCTCTTGAAGATTGCTTTCTCTAAATCTCCTTCCTTGAGTCCCTTTTCCTTGGCAAATTCCTCTGCCCAATTCCTTAAGGATTGTCTTTTCTTAGTCGTCCATCTGAGAGAAGAAATCCTCAGCCAACCATCAATAACATCCTTCTTAAACCTTAAGGTCTTCCCAATATGCACAGCCGGAATCTGACCGGCACGGGCCTTACGATAAATAGTCTGTTCATCTAATTGCAGATATTTGGCTAATTGCTCCGTAGTCATTACTTCTCGAATCATGGTTTATTCCTCCCTTCTATTACAAGTATACTTTAAAAAACAGAGTTGTCAATACTTTTTTATACTATTGTATATTATTTTATACTCTAATGTCTTATCCCATCTTCATGGTTTTGCCCGGCATACCCTTTTTTAAACAGGGAGAGACGAGCTTTAATAATTTATTATGAATTAAACCATTGGAGGCGATGTAACCGATATTTTTATAGGTAAGCGGCTTTCCCCTGAGGCCGCTCAGTTTACCGCCGGCCTCCTCAATGATGCACGCCCCGCCGGCAAAATCCCAGGGATAGTCATAGAACTCTACCGCCCCGTCAAGTTTTCCTTCGGCAATATACGACAAAACCCTTGCCGACGAGCCAAGCATCCTGACATTAAAAACCTCTTTTGCCAGAGCGCCCAATGTCTTTGACATCATCCGGGGTGAATATCTTATACTGGAATCAAAAGAGATAGAGCAATCCTTAAGCCCTTCTTTTGATGAAACTGAGATTTTCCTATTATTTTTATAAGCGCCTGAGCCTTTTTCTGCAATGTATAGCTCGTCGCCGCAAGGAATGTAAATAATTCCGGCGATGAATTTATTCCTGTAAACCACCCCTATGGATACTCCGAAAATATTGATATCGCGGATAAAATTATGCGTTCCGTCAAGCGGGTCAATAACCCATAGATATTCCCGGCTCAAGCCGCTTTTTCCGCTTTCCTCAGCAAGTATCCCGTGAGCGGGGAATTTCTTTTTGATAGTGTCTATGATGAGCTTTTCTGCCTTCTTATCAATGTCGGTAGCTAAGCTCCTATCGCCCTTACTGCTGACTTCTCTTACCTTTCCAAAATTATCCAGGATAAACTTCCCCGCTTCTTTTGCCGCTTCAATACCCGCTGCCAAAATCTTACTCATCTGCCCCCCCCCTCGCGCTTATGATAATTATACCAGTATAAATTTGTTTGACAAGCTGCGATTGTTGTAGTATTTTAGGGAATAAATATATGGCGCGCAAATGACGGAAAAAAGGAAATACCAAAGAATAAACGACGGAGTAAAAATTATCTATAAGGTAATGGGTGTAAAGGGAGAATACCCGACGCCTGTTTTAGATATGGGCGCAGGAGGTTTCCGCCTGCCTATCAAAGATAAATTAGCGCTTGGCTCCACCCTGGAGCTAAACATCTGCCTGCCTGACGAAAAAGAGCCGTTTTTCGGTTTGGCCAGGGTTGTCTGGCAGAAATCCGAAATAACTAAGAGCGAAAAAGGCGGCTATTATGAAACCGGCGTTGAGTTCATCAGGGTTGGAGTTCAAAACAGGAAACTCATCATCAGATACATCGCTTCGCTGATTGCAAAGGATAAAAAATAGGCGGCTCGCTTTGATTCACACCGTCCTGCACAATTTAGCGGGAATCCCCAGATTATGTTCTTCCAGGAGTTTACGATTATTAAAAATTTCCAATACATTTCCCGCCGCAGCTAACTTTCCATTATCCAGCAAAACCACCCTTGAGCAGACTTCTAAAACCAGGTCCAGGTCATGTGTTGCGATTATTTTAGTTATGCTAAGGCGCTTGAGGACGTTGATCAGGTCCTGCCTATGCTTAGGGTCTAAATCGCTTGAGGGCTCATCCAGAACCAGAATCTCAGGGCTCATTGATAAAACCGTAGCCAGGGAAACCCTCTTTTTCTGCCCCGCGCTTAAATGATGCGAAGGCCGCCTGATACAATCCAGCATATCCACCTCTTTTAGAGCCCCCTGCACAGCATGGTGAACCTCTTCTTTGCTTAAGCCCATATTCAGCGGCCCGAAAGCAACGTCATCAAAGACAGATGGCATAAAGAGCTGGTCATCGGGATGCTGAAAAACTAAACCCACCTTCCGGCGCACCAAAGACAGTGTCCGCTCATTTATTTCCGAATCCAGAATCCTGATATGGTTATTTCCCCTCAAGATTCCGTTTAAGTGCAATAAAAGCGTTGATTTGCCTGCGCCGTTAGGGCCAATCACTCCTAATGATTCTGCCTCAAAAATATCCAGGCCGATATCCTTGAGGGCAGCAGTCCCGTCAGGATAGCTATAACTTAGATTTCTTATCTCAATGACTTTTTTAGGCATCTAACCTATATAGATTTTGATTATGCTTACTGCGCTGACAGCCGTTGCCAGAAAACAGAGGTCCTTTATCCTGAGCTTATAATCGTATATTGTCCTGATTCCTCCGTCAAAGCCGCGCGCGCACATAGCTAAATATACATCTTCGGCCCTTTCATAAGCCCTGACAAATAAGACGCCGAGCATATTAGCTAAGGCCCTGGCATGAAACCACCGCGAGCCGGCTATAGTGCGGCTGTCTTTTGCCCGCTTCATCCTCATCAGCTCATCCTCAAGGACAAAGAGATAGCGGTACATAAAAGAAATAATCATTATAAGGATTGACGGCACGCGCAATTTCTCCAGAGCCTTCAATAGATTCAGGAAATTCGTGCTTAACATAAGCAGGAGCATAGATAGGCTGCACAAATAGGCCTTTGCCGCTATATTCAGAAACATCGCCAGGCCTTCATTGGTTATGGAAAGCTTAAATATCCCTAAGGAAAATTCCCAGACGGGCTCACCCGGCTTAATAAAAATAATGAAAATGCTCATTATCAAAATAAAGGGAATGACTGAAAAAGATCTGCTTAAAACAAGCATTAGCGGAATCTTAGAGAGAAAAACCAGAAGAAAAATAAGCATTGCGTATGCGCCGAAGGCAGGCATTGCAGCGGGCCTGGTAAAAATAATAGAAACGATAAGGGCAAAAAAACTGATCAGCTTGATTCTTGGCTCTAGATTGTGGATGAAGCTCTTTATCCGGCTGTATTCATCAATATATGAATGTTCCATAAAAATTTACCGCTTACCCCGTTAGAAACCTCTTTCTTCTTATGGGTTGCTCTATAGTTTCTAACGGGGCTTAGGCAGGTTTCCTTTTCTAAGAGCCGCCGCCACTAAATAGCCGATAATAAATACCGCTAATGTCCCGGCCAGGCCGGAAACGGCCGCAGCCATTTTTTCATTTTTGATTCCAGGCCAACGATAATCCGGAATGGGGCTTAAGAGGAGCGGCCTTGCCTGCGCCTTTCTTAGAAATCCCTTTCCCTGCGCTGTTTTTTCTAAGCCGTCTGGCAGCTGCGAGGCAAAGGGAGCAATAAAAACCGCCAGGAATAATGTTAGAATTAAACCAAAGATAACTTCTTTCTTATCCATAGCAAACATTTATAGTTTGTGGCTTTGGCTATTGGAAGCCAAACCACTGCCCTCTGGCTTGTAGAGCAAATCCGGCCTCACTTTTAAAACAAAACTTACCACCAAACAGGTTAATACCGCCTCGCCTATGCCGATTAAGGCATGCACTAAAACCATCGCGGTTAATGCCGCCTTAAGCGGCAGGAGCCCTGAGCAGGCCAATTCCATAGCGCAGAATAAAGAAGCTAAAACGATGGAGAGCCAGGAGGCTATGGCGGTGGCAATGAGGATTCCCTTACTATTCTTGATAAACCGCCTGATAAATGCGTAGCTCATATATCCGCCGAGCGCGCCGGCAAAAGACATATTTAGAATATTGGCTCCCAGGGCAGTCAGCCCGCCGTCCTGAAAAATAAAACACTGCACCATTAAAACTACGCTGATTACTACGGCTGCGGCATAAGGCCCGAGCAAGACCGCAGCCAAAACCCCGCCTAACAGATGTCCTGAGGTTCCCCCGGCAACCGGAAAATTAATCATTTGAGCCGCAAAAATAAAAGCGCTCATTACCCCCATCAGGGGGATCATCCTGTCTTTTAAGGCCAGGGATGCCTTACGAAAACAATAACTTAATCCTCCCAAAGAGGCCAGCCAGGCAGGAATCCAGATATGCGGGGTCAGAAATCCGTCGGGTAAATGCATAGCGCTCCTAAAATCTCAATATTGTTTCCCATGTTCCTGGGTTTCTATGTTGATATAATCCTTAAAACTCATGCCCTCTCCTAATTCCTCTTTGACTACCCGGATTCTATCCGGCGCGTAGGGGTGAGTTTTGGCATAGGAAAAAGGACGGATAGGTCTTTTCCGGTTTATGGCTTGAAGTTTTTCCAAAAAGGTAATCATTCCCCTGGGGTCATAGCCGGCTAACCTGGCATAGCGGGTTCCCAGCCTGTCTGCTAAAAGCTCGTCTTCGCGGGAATAGCCCATCATCAACTCAAAAAACGCCGCATCTAAGCCCTGAGTTAGGCCCGGGGCATCGGGAACCTGCGAGGCAATAATCTTTAGCAGCAGATACCCCATTGAACCCTGCAATTTCTTTAGGGAATGCTTGGCCGCCACATGCCCTACTTCGTGCGCCAGGACGCATGCCAACTCATCGTCGGTAGGATTAGCTGCGCTAAATAATCCTTTAAAACAATAGATGTAGCCGCCGGGCAAAGCCATGGCATTTACCTCTTCGTCAATATCTTTTTTATCCTTTTCCTCGCGCGCCTCAATAACATTAAAATAATAGAGAAGCTCTTTGCGGTCAGAGACGCCGGCAACCTTTTCGCCGATTGTCTTTATCCTTTCCTGCAAGGCAGGATTTGCGCTGATTTTATAGGTTTTTTCAATCTGCCGGGCAACGGACTGGCCAAGCCTTATTTCTTTATTGGTATCATAATAAATCCATTCCTCGCTTTTGGTAGCGACATTATATTCGGTAGCGCAGCCCATAAATACAGAACTAAGAACTAAGAATAAAGAGCTAAGAGTAAGAGAACTTTTCTTAAAAAACATCTATTCCTGCTTCTTTGAGCATCCTGGCTAATTTTGCCAAGGGTAAACCCACGACATTATAGAAACAGCCCTCAATGCGGTCAATAAATATGCTCCCTGAGCCCTGAATATCAAAGCTTCCCGCCTTATCAAACGGAGAAACTTTCTTAAAATAATTCTTGATTTGCCTATCGCTTAAGGGATACATATAAATCCTGGTCTTTTCGTAATCAGAGAGCGTTCTCCCATTATCAATATCAACTATGGCAATTCCCGTATAAACCCATTGCGGCTTACGGGAAAGCAATTTTAAGCTCCTGAAAGCATCGCCCATACTTGACGGCTTGCCGATGAGCCTGCTTCCGGCTAAAACCACGGTATCGGCGCCGATAACTACCCCGCGCTGAAATCTTTTAGCAACATCTTTGGCTTTCCTATAGGCATTTCTCATCACCAGGGCCGCGCAGCCTCTTTTTAACTCCCGGCTCTCTTTGAGGCCGGATTTGGCAACCCGAAACGTAAGGCCTATCTGTTTCAGTAACTTTTGCCTTGCCTTTGACCCTGAAGCCAGTATTATCTTACGCACCTTCTCTTCATCCTTCCTCTGTCATCCTTCCTCTATCGTCAAGGGCCGCTTGTTCCCCGGCAAGATACCCGGTTGAAAAGGCCTGCTGCAGATTATAGCCGCCGCTTGAAGCTGAGCCATTAATTATTTCGCCGGCGAAATACAGACCCCGCACAATTTTTGATTCCATCGTCCGGGGATTTATTTCTTTGGTTGAGACGCCGCCGGAGGTAACCATTGCCTCTTCTAATGGCAAAGAGCCGGCGATATGCAAACGCAAGGACTTGAGCATATTTTGAATGGAACATCTTTCTTCTCTGGTTACCTGGCTGGCCCTCTTATTATAATCTATTCCAAGCAAATGGACAAATACGCCGGCAAGCTTATGCGGTAAAAGTTCTTTTAAAACATTTTTAACGCTCTTCTTTCCGGCAATGCCAAACTCCCGCAGCAATCTTTCCTCTAACTGTTTGGGGCTTAACCCCGGCTTAAGATCAATTTCAAGAATGACTTCCTTATTCTCATTAAACAAGCCAAGCACCGAGCTGCTTAAATCCAAAACTAAAGGGCCGGAGACACCAAAATGAGTAAAAAGCAGCTCTCCGGTATTTGATACTATTTTTTTATTTTTGGCCTTAAAGGTAAGGCGGATATTCTTTAATCTCAACCCCTTAAGCTCTCTTACCCAGGTCTCTTCTGTCCTTAGAGGAACCAGGCCAGGCCTTAAGGGGACTATAGTATGGCCTAATTTTGCCGCAATAATAAAACCGTCGCCGGTTGAGCCGGTA
>MHHA01000018.1 GCA_001805845.1 Omnitrophica WOR_2 bacterium RIFCSPLOWO2_12_FULL_46_30 | reverse complement strand
ATTTATCCGCCCAGACACGGCAACCTGCATCTCTATCAGGCGGTATTTGCCAATGAAAAAAAATTAAGGAGGGCTTCGCTGGCAGCAAGCTGTTATGTGGCTTTTGCCATCGGCACTAATAACGTAGCCAATGCCGCGGGCCCGCTCTTTGGCGCAGGTATCCTGGGAGTGAATGCCGGCCTCTGGCTCATTGCGCCTTTATTTGGAATTGGCGCAGGGCTCATCGGCAAAGGCCCGCTTGAGACCGTAGGAAAGGAGATTGTGCCTTTAGGCGGTATTTCCGGGGTCTTGGTTTCTTTTGTCACCGCCACCCTGCTGATTATTGCCTCGTCTTTGGGCATACCCCAGTCCCTGGTGCAGCTGAACCTTTTTTCCATATTTGCCATAAGCTGCCTGAAAAACGGCCATAAATGCACATTGGATTACCATATCACCAGAAAGACCTTTATCGTCTGGGCTATTACGCCGCTTATTTCCCTGGGGCTTTCTTATTTTTTGTTGTCTGTATTTGTTAAAATATAAATGCTCACTCTAAAAAAAGAACTTTTAACCCGGCTCATCGGGCAATGCCAAAAGAAATTCCCCGATGAGGCCTGCGGTATCCTGGCCGGGAGAAACAATATAGCGGAGGAGGTTTATCCTTTAACCAATATCTCGGACAATCCTAAATTATGTTATGCGATTGATTCTAAAGAGCAGTTGACAATTTTTAAACAGCTGCGCAATGAAAATTTAGAGATGCTGGCTATATTCCACTCTCATATTGAGGTTGAGGCCTATCCTTCTAAAAGAGATGTAGAGCTGGCATTTTATCCGGATAGTTCCTATATCATTGTCTCTTTGGCTGGCCTGCGGCCGCCGGTTGCGCGTTCGTTCCGGATTAGCGAGGGCAAGATTAGCGAAGAGGAATTGCTAACAGTTGAATAATGCATAGGCTCAGGAGATTAAGAAAAAGTCCTGCCTTAAGAGAGTTAGCGGCGCAGGTCCGTTTAAATCTATCTAATCTGGTGATGCCTTATTTTGTCTCTCCAGGAAAAAAGCTCAGGCAGCCGATAAAATCCCTGCCCGGGATATTCAGGTTATCAGAAGATGAATTATTAAAGGACGTAGAAGGCCTGAAACGTTCGGGCATAAATGCGATTATCCTTTTCGGTATTCCCCGGGATAAGGACGATAAAGCAACAAACGCTTATGATGAAAAAGGCATCGTTCAGCGGGCAGTTGCATCTTTGAAAAAGAATTTCCCTGATTTAGCGGTGGTTAGCGATGTTTGTTTATGCGGTTATACCAGCCATGGGCATTGCGGAATTATCAAAGCAGGCCATGGGTTAGAAGTGGACAATGATGAAACTCTAAAAGTATTAGCCAAAATCGCTCTATCGCATGCCCGGGCAGGAGCGGATATTGTGGCTCCCAGCAGCATGATGGATGGCCAGGTTGATGCAATCCGCAGGGGCTTAGACGCAAATGGTTTTGAAGATACCGCAATTATGGGTTATTCCGCTAAATTCGCCTCCAATTTTTACGGGCCTTTTAGAGAAGCCGCAGATAGCGGTATGCAATTTGGCGATAGAAAGAGCTATCAGATGGACTTTAGAAATGCGAATGAGCCCTTAAGAGAGATTGAAGCCGATATCCAGGAAGGCGCAGACATCGTGATGGTTAAGCCGGCATTGGCGTATTTGGACATCATCGTAAGAGCAAAAGAGAAATTTAACGTGCCCATTGCCGCCTACAATGTCAGCGGAGAATACAGTATGGTAAAGGCGTATTGCCAGCCACCGCCAAGGCGGGGTGCCGCCAAGGCGGCAAAGCCAGAAACCAGAAGCCAGAAGCCAGAAGCGGAAAAAGAATTAGCGTTAGAGATTTTGACAGCGATTAAAAGGGCAGGAGCAGATATTATTATTAGTTATTGGGCAAAGGATGCGGCGAGATGGCTGAAATAAACGAACGGTTGTTTCGGGAGGCAAAAAAATACATTGCAGGGGGGGTAAACAGCCCGGTGCGTTCTTTTAAGGCGGTAGGGGGCGCGCCGGTATTTGTAAAAAAGGCTTCCGGCTCTAAGATTTTTGGCGAAGACGGTAAAACATATATTGATTATTGTCTTTCCTGGGGAGCATTGCTCCTGGGCCATGCTCATAGGGATGTTTCTCTTGAGGTAAAAAAGGCAGTTGAAAAAGGAACCAGCTATGGGGCGCCTACGAAGATTGAGACCGAATTTGCCCGGCGCATTACTAAGGCAGTCCCTTCAATGGAGCGTATCCGTCTGGTTTCCTCCGGCACAGAGGCGGCAATGTCAGCGGTGCGGGCGGCCAGGGGCTATAGCAAAAAAAATAAACTGATCAAATTCAAGGAATGTTATCATGGCCACGGCGATTATTTTTTAGCCGGTAAGCGCGGCGTACCAGAAAATTTAAGCCGGGATGTGCTCAATCTGGATTATAATAAGTTAGAGCAGGTTGAGCTGGCACTGAGCGAAGACCGCGACATCGCCTGCGTTATCGTTGAGCCCATTGCCGCAAATAGCGGTTTGCTCTTGCCGCAAAAGAGTTTCCTTGAGGGATTGCGCAAATTAACCTTAAGATATAAGGCCCTGCTCGTATTTGATGAGGTAATCACCGGATTTCGTTTTTGTTTTGGCGCAGCGCAGAATGTCTTTGGAATTATTCCTGATTTGACCTGTTTAGGAAAAATTATTGGCGGAGGTTTTCCCCTGGCTTGTTTTGGCGGTAAAGATGAAATTATGCGCTGCTTAGCGCCAGAAGGAAACGTTTATCAGGCAGGCACTTTATCGGGAAATCCGGTTGCAGTCCGCGCCGGGCTGAAGACCTTAGAGCTCCTTAAAACCCCGGGCTTTTATAAAAAGCTCAATGACAAAAGCGAATTATTCTATAGAAGATTAGACAAGGCAGTTGAAACAAGCGGTGTTGGGGTATGCTTAAACCGTTTTGGCCCGATGTTTAATTTCTGCTTTCGGGACAAGCTTAAGTTTAAGAAGTTTTTTCATCAGTTATTGTCTTGCGGGGTCTATCTTTCACCGTCGGCAGATGAGGTTTGTTTCATCTCATCGGCGCATTCAGATAAAGATTTGAATGATACGGCGAATGCGGTTACCTATGCATTGAGCCGCCTGAATTGAGAATATACGATAGAATAAATAGCGAGGCCAGCAATGATTAAAATAACCTTAAACGGTAAATATGAAGAACTGGAAAAAGAAATTTCCATCTCTGAATTATTAAAGAAAAAAAATATCCGGCAGGAGGTGGTAACAATTGAGTTGAATGAGCGCATCCTTACGCGCCAGGAATTTGCCCGGACAACGGTAAAGGATAATGATAAAATAGAATTTGTTTATTTTATGGGCGGCGGAATGCCTTTTTCAGACAGGGTTGCCAATGATGTCTTAGAGCTTATCGGCAACACGCCGATAGTAAAACTTAACCGCATCGCTCCCGGGGATTCGGCAGCTATATACGCAAAGTTAGAGCAGTTTAATCCCGGGGGCTCGGTAAAAGACAGGATTTGTTTATCAATGGTCCAGGAGGCAGAAAAACAAGGCCTGCTTAAGCCCGGCTCAACTATCATTGAACCAACCTCAGGCAATACCGGTATCGGCCTGGCTATGCTGGGCGCGGTCAGGGGTTACCGGGTCATCCTGACTATGCCTGAGACAATGTCTTTAGAAAGGATTTTTATCTTAAAATCATACGGCGCCGAGGTAGTGCTGACATCGGGAATTGACGGGATGAGCGGCGCGATAAAAAAGGCGGAGGAACTGCTTAAGAATACGCCGAATAGTTTTATGCCCCAGCAGTTTAAGAATCAGGCCAACCCCAGGATTCACCGGGAAACCACAGCCAGAGAGATTCTCAATGCCGTGGGAAAGAATATTGATGCCTTGGTTGCCGGGGTAGGAACCGGCGGAACCGTAAGCGGCGTGGGAGAGGTGTTTAAGGGAATTGACCCTAAAATAAAAATTGTGGCGGTTGAGCCAGAGACCTCCAGCGTTCTTTCCGGCGGTAAACCCGGGCCGCACAAAATTCAAGGGATAGGCGCGGGTTTCATCCCGGAAGTTTTAAATAGAGGAGTAATTGACCGGATAATCCGGGTATCTGATGACGATGCTTTTAACATAAGCCGTAGGCTGGCTAAGGAAGAAGGGTTATTTGTCGGCATATCCAGCGGAGCTGCGGCGCAGGCAGCATTGCAGGTGGCAGGAGAATTAGGCAGGGGTAAAACAGTAGTGGTGATATTCCCGGATACGGGTGAAAGATATTTTTCAATGCAGCAGTATTTCGAGGCATAGTATGTTTAAACTGCCGAATGAAGTCAAGGAGGGAATAAGGAATTATAAGAGTTCATTAGAGGACCTGCAAAGCGGCAAGACCAGCCCGGCGCGTTTTACCGGGATGCGGGTGCCCTGGGGAATTTACAGCCACCGAGGCGGCAAGGTCTTTATGAACCGTATCAGAATTCCTGCGGGGCAGACTACAGCAGAGCAGCTCAAAGCCATTGCGCATTGCGCGCGCGCCTATGGCAATGGGATGACCCATATCACCACGCGCCAGGATATCCAGCTTCACGCCGTTAAAATAGAAGATACGATAAAGGTGATTGAGTATCTGAAAGATTACGAGCTTTCGCCGCGAGGCGGAGGCGGTAACACGGTGAGGAATGTCACCGCCTGCGTTTATGCGGGAGTATGCAAAGATGAAGCTTTTGACGTGGGGGGCTATGCAATTGCGCTTAGCGAAGAGCTTTTAGCCCGGGATACCTCTTATAATCTGCCGCGAAAATTTAAAATCGGATTTTCAGGATGCGCTAAAGATTGCGCCGCAATATTAGTCAATGATCTCGGCCTCCTGGCAATGGAGAAAAATAAACAAAAAGGCTTTCAGGTCTTTGTCGGCGGCGGGATGGGTGCGGAGTCATTAGTCGGCAATTTGCTTGAGGAGTTTATCCCCGCGGAAGAGCTCGGGTTTTGCGTGGCAGCGATCAAGAGTGTCTTTTATAAAAAAGGCGACCGCCGGAATAAACACCATAACCGGATGAGGTTTTTAATCCAGGACTCCGGTATGGCTAATTTCAAGCAATGGTACCGGGAAGAATTAAAGTCAATAAAAGAGACAGAATATATTGCCTTAAGAAAAATAGAACCGGTATCCCGCTCAAGCCCTCGCGCCGGTAGAATTCCCAGAGCAGAGGATGAAGATTTCAAAGCATTCCTGAAGTACAGTTTACTTCGGCAAAGACAGGATGGTTTGGTAAGCATTGAATTGAGGGTTCCCCGGGGAGATATTTCGGCGGCAAGCTTAGAGGCATTGGCAGGATTAGGAAATGATTTTGGGGAAATAGAATTTCGCACCTCCGCCAACCAGAATCTTTGCCTTTGTAATGTGAAGAGGAAGGATACCCATGCGCTATTCTTGAAGCTAAAGGAAATTCTCAAGGACTTCCTTTATCCGGCTACCCTGCAGGATGTGGCCTGCTGTAAGGGCGCGCTTACCTGTAATCTCGGCCTTTGTAATTCTCCGGGTTTGACCGAGAAGTTGGAAGAGGTAATTAAAGATAATTTTATCGGTAAGGCCGCCTTAGGCAAATTGAATATAAAAATAAACGGCTGCCCTAATGCCTGCGGACAGCATCCCCTGGGGCTCATCGCCCTGCACGGAATGGTGCGCCGGATCGGCGGCCGGCCCGTTCCATTTTATAAATTGCTCTTAGGCGGGAGAAAAGGGGTCCCGCATACGAAACTGGCAGGGGATAGCAGGATAATCCTGCCGGCAAAAAGTATTCCTCTTTTTATTAAGGATTTTGTGAATAGTATAAATAGCGCGATAGATGAAGATACCGACATTTACGATTATATTAATAAATATGGCGCAAGCTTAGCCAGAGAAATCGCGGTAAAATACGCATATGTCCCCGGCTATTCAGAGAATAGGGACTATTATATTGATTGGGGAAATGAGAGCGAGTTTTCTCTTGATGGCTTAGGCCCCGGCGAATGCGGAGCCGGAGTTATGGATATGATTGAGGCGGACTTAGCCGATGCCCGAATTCATTTAGAGGCAGCCGTAAAGGATAAGCATAATCCCGCAGAAATTAGAAAACTCTTATTTTTTAGTTCCCGCGCGCTTTTGATAGTCAGGGGGGTGGACCCGAAGGATGAATTGAGCGCCATCGGTGATTTTATCGGGAAATTTATTAACCCAGGCCTGGCCAATCCTAAATTTTCCAATCTGAAAGAAGTTTACAATTCTCTCGCAGATGGTCTGGGCCTAAAAGAAAAAGAAGAAAAATTTCTATACGCAAAAGAATTCTTTGAGCATGTAAAAGAGCTCTATAAAAATATGGAGCCCTCGTTTAATTTTCCTAAATTCACTCCTGGACAAACTCTAAGCCCGGAAGCAAAAGAATCCATGGTAGATGCGGTCTTGGACCTCAAGGGAGTAAAATGCCCGCTGAATTACGTGCAGGCAAAATTATATTTAGAAAATGTTAAAATTGGACAAATAGTTGAGCTTTCTCTGGATGAAGGAGAGCCGCTTGAGAATGTTCCGGCGAGCCTCAAAAATGACGGACAGGAAATTTTAGAGATTAAGAAGGAAGACGGATATTATAAGGTGCTGGTAAAAAAGTTGGTTGATAGTTAATAAGCGGCTTAAGCAGTAAACTTTTGATACAGGAGTCAATGATGAGTTACGTATTAGGCCTAAAATGCCGGGAATGCGGCCGGGAATATCCCAAAGACGTTTTATTTGTCTGCGAATATTGTTTTGGCTCTTTAGAGGTGGATTATGATTACGCCAATATCAAAAAGCTTTTTACCAAGAAGGCGCTTTCAGAGCGGCCTAAGACAATGTGGCGCTATAAGGAGCTTCTGCCTTTAGACAAAGAGCCGACAGTGGGCCTGGATTCCGGTTTTACGCCCTTAATCAGGGCTAATAATTTAGCCAGGGCGCTTGGCGTGGAAGAGCTTTACATCAAAGACGATTCAGTGAATCATCCTACGTTATCGTTTAAAGACAGGGTGGTTTCAGTTGCCATTTCAAAGAGCAGGGAATTCGGCTTTGATACGGTTGCCTGCGCCTCAACCGGAAATCTGGCAAATTCCGTTGCCGCGCAAGCCGCCAGCTGCGGCCTGAAGGCCTATATCTTTATCCCTGCTGACCTTGAATCAGGCAAGGTGGTCAGCTCGCTCATTTATAATCCCAATTTAATCGGTATTGAAGGAAACTATGACGAGGTTAACCGGCTCTGCTCTGAAATTGCCTCCAAATATCGCTGGGCTTTTGTGAATATTAATATCAGGCCATATTATGCCGAGGGTTCTAAATCTATGGGTTATGAGATTGCCGAACAGCTCAATTGGCATTTACCAAAACATATTGTGGCGCCTTCGGCCGGAGGTTCCCTGATTACCAAGCTCTGGAAGAGTTTTAAGGAATTGGAAAAATTGGGATTTGTGGCTCAGGTAGAAACCAGAGTTCATTGCGCGCAAGGTGCGGGGTGCGCGCCGATAGTTACCGCAATTAAAGAAAAATCTGACATCATAAGACCGGTTAAGCCTAAGACCATAGCCAAATCTCTTGCCATCGGTAATCCTGCTGACGGCTATTATGCCCTGGATGCGGTAAGAAGATCAGGCGGCTATGGTGAAGAGGCAAGCGATGAGGAAATAATTGAGGCGATAAAGTTATTAGCTAAGAGCGAGGGGATTTTTACTGAAACCGCCGGAGGGGTAACCCTGGCCGCAGCTAAAAAACTCATTGCACAAAAACTTATTCCCAGGGATGAATCCATTGTGCTCTGCATCACCGGTAATGGCTTGAAGACGCAAGAGGCGGTAGTCAAGGCCTTGCCAGGGCTGATTAAGATTAAGCCCAGTTTAGCCAGCTTTGAAGAGCATATCAAAAACGGCGAGAAACAGAAGATTGCGGAAAATAAGGTGATTGAGTATTATATTTAAGGAGGAAATGATGGCGAAGGTAAAAGTGAGGATTCCGGCGCCCTTGCAAAAGATTACCCAGAATAAGCAAGAAGTAATCTGTGAGGCGGTAAATATAAAGGAGCTGATTACTGACTTAGAGAGGCAATTTCCCGGAATAAAAGAGCGGCTCTTAGATGAAAACGGCAAAATCCGGCGTTTTATCAACTTCTATGTTAATGACGAAGATATCCGTTTTTTAAAACACGATGAAACCTCTTTATCAGATGGCGCAGAGGTATCTATAATTCCGGCGATAGCAGGAGGGATTAACCCTCGTTAACCTCGTAGGTTAACGAGGGTTAACAATTAAAATGGCTTTGACTAACGAACAGATTGAGCGCTATTCCCGGCAGGTAATCTTACCCAATGTCGGCGGCAAGGGCCAGGACAAAATCCTTAAAGCTAAAGTTTTGATTATCGGAACCGGCGGCCTGGGCGCGCCGTGCGGATTTTATCTGGCCGCGGCAGGCGTGGGTAAGATTGGTTTGGTGGATTCGGATAAGGTAGAGCTGAATAATCTGCAAAGGCAGATTGTGCATACCACAGCCGATATCGGAATTCCAAAAGTTGATTCCGGGAAATCCCGCCTCAATGCCTTAAATCCAGAAGTTGAAATTGTCACTTATCCCTTGCGCTTGGACTCAAGTAACATTCTAGAAATTATCAAGGACTATGATATAGTGGTTGACGGCTCGGATAATTTCCCGACCCGTTATTTAGTCAATGACGCCTGCGTTATTGCCAAAAAGCCGCTTATCCACGCCGGGATTTTTCGTTATGACGGCCAGATTATGGCAATTTTACCGGGAGAAGGCCCCTGTTACCGCTGTCTATTCCCTGAGCCGCCTCCTGCGGGCGCTGTGCCAAGCTGCCAGGAGGGCGGGATACTCGGGGCGGTAGCGGGAGTTCTGGGAGTGCTGCAGGCAAATGAGGCGCTAAAATTTATCTTAGGTATTGGCGAGATGCTCGTAGGCAGGCTGTTGATTTTTAATGCCCTGGATTCTACCTTTAGAATAGTCAAGGTTCCCAGAGATAAAGATTGTTTAGTTTGCTCCGAGCATCCCCGGATCACCAAGCTCATTGATTATCAGGAATTCTGCAGTTTAAAGGCAAAGAGGGATTGTTCTATTAAATAACGGAGGCTGATGATGGCAAAGAGAGTTGTCAAGCTTACTTTTCTCAAGGAATTAGTCAAGG
>MHHA01000017.1 GCA_001805845.1 Omnitrophica WOR_2 bacterium RIFCSPLOWO2_12_FULL_46_30 | reverse complement strand
TTAAAGGCCGTGCGCATGGTGGATAAGAGTGAATATAAGCGCAGGCAGTCGCCGCCGGGAATAAAGATTACCCCGCGGGCATTCGGCAGGGACCGCCGGATGCCGATTACCAATAGATTTAATGAAGCCGTGATTTAGATGTTTAATCCCGTAAAGATCAAAGAAAATTTATACTGGGTGGGCGCGATTGATTGGAATATCCGCACCTTTCACGGCTATACCTATTCAACGCACAGCGGGACAACCTATAATTCTTACCTTCTCATTGACGATAAGGTTGCCCTTATTGACGGCGTGCATATGAATTTTTTTGAGGAATGGCGCTCACGCCTCAGCCGGGTTATTGATCCGAAAAGAATAGATTATTTTATCTGTAACCACGTTGAGCCAGACCATTCAGGAGCAATCCCGCAGATGATGAAGTTAATGCCGCAGGCAAAAATAATTACTAATCAAAGGGCAAAGGATGCGCTCTTAAAACATTATTTTACCTCCTGGAATTTTGAACTTGTGAAGACCGGCGATATATTGAAGCTGGGAAAAAAGAGGCTTAAGTTTATTGAGGCGCCGATGATACATTGGCCGGACAGTATGTTTGATTACCTGGAGGAAGACGGCATTCTTTTTTCCAACGATGCCTTTGGCCAGCACTACGCCAGCTTAGAGCGTTTTGATGACCAGGCAAGCTTAGAGCTGCTCATGGATGAGAATGCCAAATACTATGCCAATATCCTCTGGCCATTAAGCCCGATCATTTTGAAAAAGCTCCAGGAGATTAAGGCAATGAATATTCCGCTGGAGATGATTTTAACCAGCCACGGCTTAAGCTGGCGAAAGTATGCGCATAAAGCAGTAGAATCGTATATTAACTGGGCAAAGGGAAGCGCCTTGCCGAAGGTCTTAATTGTCTATGATACGATGTATTATTCTACCGAGAAGATGGCTTTAAGCATTTTAGAAGGTATTCTTTCAAATGGCATCGCCGCCCGGCTGTATCGCCTGCCGCTATCGGATATGGGTGATATTATCAAGGAATTCTTAGATACCAAGGGAATTCTGCTCGGTTCTCCGGTGGTCAACAATGATATATTGCCGACAGTAGAAAAATTTTTATTTGAGCTCAAAGGTTTGCGCCCGCTGAATAAAATTGCCGCCTTCTTTGGTTCTTATGGCTGGATGAAGGAGCAGGCGGCAAAATATGTAGAGGGGACAATGAGGCAGGCTGGGATAAACATTGCTCTTCCGGCATTAAATATAAGGTATGCGCCGGCGCCTGAGGAACTAAAGCAGTGTTTTGACTTTGGCCGGAAATTTGCCCTTGAGGTGAAGAATGGAAACCAACGAAATAATGCAGGAAAGGCTCGCCAAGCTTAAGGCGCTGGAGCAAAAAGGGATAAGGCCATATGGGGCATTGCCGAAATTTAGCGGCGCAATGTCCATCACCAATGTCCTGAGCTGGTTTAAGGAAGGCGCCCAGGCCGTTGTCTGCGGCAGGCTGAGCGCTAAGAGAGAGCATGGCAAAGCCGTATTTTTTGACCTCAGGGACCAGGAGGCAAAGCTCCAGGTTTATCTAAAAGAAGATGTCTTAAGTAAGGAAGTTTTCCAATTATGCGCGGGCTTAGATATCGGGGATCTGCTGTTAGTTGAAGGGGAGCTTTTTAAAACCCGCACCAATGAGCCGACGATAAAAGCGCTGAATATCCGTTTATTATCCAAGTCCTTAAGGCCCTTGCCGGAGAAATGGCACGGTTTAAAGGATATTGAAACCAGATACCGCCAAAGATACATAGACCTCATTGCTAATTGCGAGTTGCGCAAGATTTTCATCCAGCGCGGTAAAATTATTTCCGGCATCCGCAATTATTTAGATAAGAAAGGCTACTTAGAAGTAGAGACACCGATGATGCACCCTATCCCCGGGGGAGCAGCCGGCAGGCCCTTTAAGACGCACCATAATGAGCATAAGATGGATTTATATTTAAGGATTGCCCCTGAGTTATATTTAAAACGGCTCTTAGTAGGCGGGTTTGAGAAGGTTTATGAGCTCAACCGTAGTTTTCGCAATGAGGGTGTCTCAACTAAGCATAATCCTGAGTTTACCATGCTTGAGGCCTATAGCGCATACAGTGATTGTGAAGGGATGATGACTTTAACCGAGGAATTAGTTATTGAGGCGGCAGGTCAAGCCGGGTTGGGTTTAAAGTTTGAATATCAGGGCAAGGACATAGACCTAACTCCGCCGTGGAAGAGATACTCTTTTGCCGAAGTGGTTAAGGAAAGATTCGGGATTATACCCGAAGATTCAGCGCAGGCGATGCTGGCTAAGTTGCAGGCAAAAGGCAGGGCATTGAATGAGAAAAAGCTCAGCCGTTCTCAGGTGGTAAAATTAGTTGAGGATATGCTTTCGGAAGTCACCGACTTTTCGCCGGCTTTTTTTACCGATTATTTTTCTATCCTTTGCCCGCTGGCTAAGAATAAACCGGATAATCCCTATATCTCCGAGAGATTTGAGCTTTTTATCGGCGGTATGGAAATAGCCAATGCCTACTCAGAACTCAATGACCCCAGAGAGCAGAGAAAGCGGCTGGAAGAAGAAATAGCTGAAAGCCGGCAGGAGCCGGAGCAGTTGAGAATGCTTGACGAAGATTTTATCACCGCTTTAGAATACGGAATGCCGCCTGCCGGCGGCTTAGGCATTGGCATAGACCGGTTGGTAATGATTTTAACGGATCAGCCGTCAATCAGGGATGTGATTTTGTTTCCTCTTTTAAAGCCAGAGGGCAAATGAGGGCAATTTTCTGGATAAGCTGGCGTTATTTATGGGGCAGGCGCAGCGAGCGTTTTGTCTCTTTAATCAGCATTATCTCAATCTTAGGAGTGGCGATTGGGGTTGCCGCGCTGCTCGTGGTTCTGGCAGTGATGTCCGGTTTTGATAAGGATTTGAAAGAAAAAATCATCGGGAACTACTCGCACTTAGTGATTGAAGCGCATCCGGCGATAACTGATTATCATCAGATTTTAGAGCGTTTAAGCAAAATTGACCATATCGTTGCCGGCAGCCCTTTCCTCCAGAGCCAGGCGCTTTTAGAGACAAAAGAATCTGCCCGCGGGATAGTAGTGCGCGGGATTGATTTGGGCTTAGAGTCCAGGGTGACTGATATTAATAAGTATTTGGCCGGCGCCGCGAAAGATTTTGATGGCGGGGTATTTATCGGCAAGGAATTGGGCTACGCCTTAGGCCTTGGGTTAGGGGATGAGCTGGTATTAGTTAATTCCAAGGGAAGAAGATTCAGCCTGCCGGTCAAGAGGTTATTTGTTTCCGGGATGTACGATTTTGACGCCAACGTTGTTTTTATTGACTTGCTCAAGGCGCAGGAGATTTTTGAATTGGATAAGGCAGCCAGCGGTATAAGTATAAAAATTGATAAGTTGTTTTTGGCAGACGCAGTCAAAAATAAGATTCAGGGCGCCCTGGGCGTTAATTTTTATGTGAGGACCTGGATTGAGCGCAACAGGAATTTCTTTGCCGCTTTACAATTAGAAAAAATCACGATGTTTATCATCTTGGCCTTAATTGTCCTGGTTGCCGCCTTTAATATCGTCAGCACCCTGGTGGTTATGGTTACGGAAAAGACCAAGGATATCGGAATATTAAAAGCAATCGGGATGAGCCCGCAAAGCATCCGGATGATTTTTACCTTAGAGGGGTTGTTGATAGGATTCTCAGGCATTATTCTGGGAAGCGGAATCGGCGTCTCCTTATGCGTATTACTCAAAAAATACCAGTTTATAAAATTACCTCCGGATATCTATTATTTAGACCGGCTCCCGGTGAGCTTAGTCTTATGGCCGGATGCGGGAATGGTTATCATCGCCGCATTTTTTATCAGCCTGCTCTCAACGGTTTATCCGGCAAAAAAGGCGGCGGATTTAAACCCGGTTGAAGCCCTGCGCTATGAGTGATGTCTTAGAGGCAAGAAATATCAATAAATATTATACTAACGGCAAGGAGAGGCTCCATGTCCTAAGGGATGTAAGTTTAAAAATTGCCAGGGGGGAGATTATCTCGCTTCTTGGGCCCTCAGGCGCCGGCAAATCAACGCTGCTTCATATTCTGGGAGGTTTGGATACGCCGACAAGCGGCGAGATTATTTTTGAGGGAAAGGCCTTTAAGAATTTATCGCAGTCAGAGTTATCCGGCGCCAGAAACGAAGCAGTCGGATTCGTTTTCCAGTTTTACCACCTTATGCCGGAATTTACTGTCTTAGAAAATGTGATGATGCCGGCGCTGATCAGCCGCACGGCGGACAGGCGAAAGCAATTGTCAAAGACAGCCCTGGGATTATTGGAAGAATTGGGGCTAAAAAATAGAATTAAGCATTTCCCCGGGCAGTTATCCGGCGGGGAACAGCAGCGGGTGGCCATTGCCCGGGCTCTGATGAATATGCCGAAGCTTTTGCTTTGCGATGAGCCAACCGGTAATCTTGATTCTGAAAACGGAAGGCAAATCTGCCAGCTGCTTAAGAAGCTAAACCTTGAAAGGAAAATGACCATTGTGCTGGTGACCCATAATTTAGAGGTAGCTGGTTTTGGTTTTAAGGTGTATAATATTACAGACGGAAAATTAGCGGCAGCGTAAATAAAATGCGGAGGTTTGCCAATGAAGGTCTATATCAACGGAAAATTTTACGAAAAAAAAGATGCAAAGATTTCGGTCTTTGACCACGGTTTTCTTTACGGAGACGGAGTTTTTGAAGGGGTCAGGTCTTATAACCGCCTGGTCTTTAAATTAAAAGAGCACATTGACCGTTTATTTGAATCAGCGCAAAGTATCTGCCTTGAGATTCCCTTAACTAAAGAGCGGTTGGTTAAGGCAGTCCGCGATACCCTGCGAGTGAATAAGTTAGATAACGCGTATATCCGTTTAATTGTTTCGCGGGGCGAGGGGGACCTGGGATTAGACCCCCGTAAGTGTAAAGGCAACGCCAGCGTGGTTATTATCGCCGACAGGATTGCCCTCTATCCCCAGAAGCTTTATAAAGAGGGTATGGAAATTATTACCGTGCCGACGATCAGGAATCTTCCCGAGGCGCTTAACCCCCAGATTAAGTCATTGAATTATTTGAATAATATCTTAGCTAAAATTGAGGCGATCAACTGCGGTTACGAAGAGGCAATTATGCTTGATTCCTTGGGCTATGTTGCAGAATGCACCGGGGATAATATCTTTATTGTCAAAAGAAACGAGCTCTATACGCCTCCGCAGTGTATGGGAACTTTGCGCGGGATAACCCGGGATACCATCTTAGAGATTGCTTCAAAAAAAGGCATTGGCGTGCACGAACATGTGATTACCCGCCATGAGGTCTATATTGCTGATGAGTGTTTTTTAACCGGGACCGCGGCTGAGGTTATTCCGGTGGTAAAAGTTGACGGGAGAAAAATCGGAAGCGGCAAGCCCGGAAGTTTAACCTTAAGGCTGATAAGGGAGTTTCGTAAGAGCACCAAGAGAGAAGGGATAAGGTATTAATATGAACGGGGTGAGCTATGGTTTGTGATATTTGCGCCGTTAATCCTGCGACCGTGCACTTAACCGAGATTATTGATGAGCAGATGACGGAGCTGCATCTCTGCGAGGAATGCGCCAAAACCAAATCCATGGATATGGAACAGCAGTTTGGCCTGGCTGACCTCCTGGCAGGGTTGTCCGATGTGGGCAAGACCCTGGTGGAGGGCAAGGAAATCATCAAGTTAAAATGCCCTAACTGCGGCATAAGCTACGAAGATTTCAGAAAGATGGGCCGCTTGGGCTGCAGCGAATGTTATAATTCATTTCGTAAATATTTGATGCCGCTTCTGAAACGCATCCATGGCTCAAGCAGGCATTATGGAAAAATTCCGCTGGCGATTGTCATGCCGGCCCAGGGAAAGCCCGAGCTCGCAGAATTAAAGACAAAGCTTGAGAAGGCAATCCGGGATGAGGAATTTGAAGAGGCAGCGCGTATCCGGGATGCGCTTAAGGAGCTGGAGAAGAAAGGGCCGGAGAACAAAGAGTGACATTAGATAATCTGATAAATCATACCAGCGAATGGCTTAAGGGCACAGGCCCTCATTCCGATATTATTATCTCAAGCCGCGTACGGCTGGCAAGAAACCTGCAGGGAAGGCTCTTTCCGCAATGGGCAAGCAGGCCTCAGGCCGAAGAAACAATGAATATGCTCAAAGAGGCGGTCCAGCGGGTAAATTACCTTGAGAAAACCACCTTTTTCAGGCTTTTAGAGATGGATAACGTGGATAAGCAGTTCCTTGTTGAACGCCATCTGATGAGCCGGGAGCAGGCTTCCAGGCCGGATTCCAAAGCCATCGTCATTGACGATGAAGAGATTATCTCCCTTATGCTCAACGAAGAAGATCACCTGAGGATGCAGGTGATGAAATCCGGATTTGATTTATTGGGGGCCTGGGAGATAATGAACACCATTGATGACGCTCTTTCTAAAGAACTTAATTACGCCTTTTCTCCGGAGCTGGGATATCTGACTGCCTGTCCAACCAATGCCGGAACCGGGATGCGCGGTTCGCTGATGCTGCACCTGCCGGCCCTGGTGATGCTGCGCACCATTGATAAAGTTCTTTCCGCGATCGCAAAACTCAGTTTTACCACCAGGGGGCTTTACGGAGAAGGGACCCAGGCGATCGGCAATTTCTTTCAGATTTCTAATCAGGTTTCATTGGGCCATAACGAAGATGAAATTATCAGCAATATCAACGGGCTCATCCGGCAGATAATTGAGCATGAAGAACAGGCGCGCAATACGCTCTTAAAACAGCAGCGGGCATTATTAGAAGACAGGGTTTGGCGCGCCTTCGGAGTGCTCAAAAGCGCTTACATCATCTCCTCGCAGGAGACCACCGAGCTTTTATCCATGGTGCGCTTAGGTTCTGATTTAGACCTGGTGAAAGATATTGACCGCAGGACCATTAATGAGCTTTTTCTCTTGATTCAGCCGGCGCACTTACAAAAATTGGAAGGTAAGAAACTTAACGCTCAAGAAAGAGATGTCAAGCGGGCAATGATAATCCGCAGTAAGTTGGCAGGGGGAAATAAAAATTCGTAACTAATTATAGAACCGGAGGAATAAACTATGTTTAACCGTTTTACTGAAAGGGCGAGGAAGGTAATTATTCTGGCTAAAGAGGAAGCCAGGCGTTTTAACCACGATTATATCGGAACCGAACACATCTTGTTAGGGCTTATCCGCGAAGGAGAAGGAGTCGCGGCAGCGGTATTAGAAAAGATGGGTTTAGACCTGCAGACTATCCGCTTAGAGGTGGAGAAGGTTGTCCAGCCGGGCCCCACCACCCAGATACTCGGAGACATTCCCTTTACGCCCCGGGCAAAAAAGGCGCTTGAGCTGGCGGCAGAGGAAGCCCGGGCCTTAGGCCATAATTATATCGGCACTGAACATATTTTACTGGGTTTGATCCGCGAAGGAGAATCTGTTGCCTCCCAGGTGCTGCTGAACTTAGGGCTGGATTTAGACAGGGTGAGAAATGAAGTCCTGAATGTCCTGGGCGCGGTAACTCCCGGCTTCGGCCAGCAGCCGCAGGCTGCTCCCGGAAAGCCCAGGACCCCCGCGCTTGATGCCTTTGGCAGGGATATTACCCAGGCCGCCCAGGAAGGCAAGCTTGACCCGGTGATTAACCGCAAGAATGAAATTGAGCGGATTATCCAGATACTCTCCCGCCGCACCAAAAATAACCCGGTGCTTCTGGGCGAGGCCGGAGTGGGAAAAACTGCAATCGTGGAAGGCCTGGCCCAGGCAATAGTCAGCGGCAATATCACGGAGAATTTACGAAAAAAGCGCATCATCGTTCTGGATTTGGCTTTGATGGTTGCCGGGACGAAATACCGCGGCCAGTTTGAGGAGCGCATCAAGGCAGTGATGGAAGAAATTAAACGTTCTCAGGACGTAATCATTTTTATTGACGAGCTGCATACCTTAGTGGGTGCAGGCGCCGCAGAGGGAGCGATTGACGCCTCAAATATCCTGAAGCCGTCTTTATCCCGGGGCGAAATCAGGTGTATCGGCGCAACCACGCTTGATGAATACCGCAAATATATTGAGAAGGACGCGGCCCTGGAAAGAAGATTCCAGACCATAATGGTGGACCCTCCCAATGTGGAACAGACCATTGAAATCCTTAAAGGCCTGCGCGAGAGATATGAAACGCATCATCGGGTAAAATTTCCGGATGAGGCCCTGGAGGCAGCGGCAAAGCTGTCTGACCGCTATATCTCAGGAAGATTTTTACCGGATAAAGCCATAGACATGATTGATGAGGCAGGCTCCCGGGCGCGCTTAGATGTTTTGGTGGTGCCTGCGAATCTTAAAGAATGGGAAATCAAGGTTGAAGAGCTCCGGAAGGAAAAAGAGGCGTATATCAAGTCCCAGGATTTTGAAAAGGCGGCTAATCTTCGCGACCAGGAGCGCCAGGCGCGCTTAGAGCTTGAGCGGCTGAACAAAGAATGGAACGAAAAGAGGGATGAGGTCAGGGCCGTGGTAGATGCTGAGGCAATTGCCAAAATTGTAGCCCAGTGGACCGGAATACCTCTTTTCCGGCTGGAAGAAAAGGAGGGGGAAAAACTGCTTAAGATTGAGGAAGGGCTGCGTAAGCGGGTTATCGGCCAGGAAGAAGCAATCTCGGCAATTGCCCATGCGGTGCGCAGGTCAAGAGCCGGGATCAAGGACCCGCGCCGGCCTATCGGTTCATTTATATTCTTAGGCCCTACCGGTGTCGGGAAAACCCTTCTGGCCAGGGCCCTGGCTGAGTTTATGTTTGGCGATGAAGAGGCATTAGTGCAATTGGATATGTCTGAGTATATGGAAAAGTTTAATGTCTCCCGCCTCATCGGAGCTCCGCCGGGATATGTCGGCTATGAAGAAGGCGGACAGCTTACTGAGAAGGTCAGGCGCAGGCCTTATTCGGTAATCTTGTTGGATGAAATTGAAAAGGCGCACGCTGATGTGTTCAATTTACTCTTGCAGGTTTTTGAAGACGGCCGGCTCACCGATAGTTTCGGCAGAAAGATTGATTTTCGCAATACCATCGTGATTATGACCTCCAACGTGGGCGCGGAATTAATCCGCAAGCAGGGCTCTATCGGGTTTAAATCTCAAGCGGAAGAGTTGACCTATCAGGAGATGAAGGAGAAGCTTCTGGAAGAGGTCAAGCGGACCTTTAAACCGGAATTCTTAAATCGTATTGATGATACCATTGTCTTTCGGCCGTTGGTTAAAGAAGATCTCCATAAGATTGTAGAGATTGAACTCGGATTTCTTAGAGAAAGGCTGAAAGAACAGAAGATTGCCCTGGAATTAACCGAAGGGGCAAAGGATTTCCTGATTGAAAAAGGTTTTGACCCGGTATTCGGCGCCAGGCCATTAAAGCGGATAATCCAGAGATTTATTGAGGATCCTTTAGCCCAGGATATCATCTCTAAGCGGTTCCTTGAAGGCGCTCAGGTAAAGGTAGATAAGAGGAATGATGCGCTGGTGTTTGAATAAAAATCAAAAATCAAAATCCAAAAATCCCTGCCTGACGGCAGGCAGGAAAATTACATACCAAAATCCAAAATTTAAAATTTTTGGGATTTACATTGTCATTTTGCTCTTTGATTTTTTGATTTTGAATTTGATAATGCCGACTGATATTGTTTTTGCCATTGAGAGCAAGACCTTTGACGGTAGAATTGATTTTTTGCATAAAGATATATCTTTCAGCCTGGATTTAAAGGATAATGGTAAGTTAGAAGTTTCCGGAAACCTTGAAGGAGAAAGATATAATCTTAAGCTCAAGTTAAGGCACCTGAAGTTTGGAAGGAGCGATCTCTCCACTGATTTCTATGCCAGCGGTGTAATTCTAAAAGGGGCTGATGGCAGGATAAAGTCCATAAAGGGAAAGGCCTGGACCCAGGCCTCTTTGCTTAATTTTAAACCCCTGAAAGAATTTGCCGCGGATTACGGATTAAAAAACGGCCGGCTTATTATTGATGCTCTTTCCTGGGCAGATTTTGGCCTTACCGGATATATTGAGAAAGGAAAGGCCGTTCATAAAAAAGGCAATTCATTCTTGCACTTAGAGGCTGATTTGTTTCTGACGATTAAAGAAATGCCGCTAAAGGACTTAGCCGGCCTCCTGGGAATTAGTCCCGAAGATATAGAATTAGCCGGGATTGTCTCAGGCGTTGCCAGAATAAAAGGCCCGCAGGATGCGCTAAAAATTGAGGCTAAGCTTAACGCGCAGGATGGAACAGTTTCCTTAGTGAAGTTTAAAAACGCCGCGCTTGACTTAGAGGGAATCTGGCCGGTATTACGCTTTGTCCATTCCAGGATTAACGATATTGAGGGAGTTGCCTATGAACTAAAAGGAAAATTTAACGCTAAGAAGCTTTCGGAGCTTAATTCTGCCGACCATCAGGTAACGGTCAATTCGGCAAATGAGGCAGTGCGTTTTCAGGATTGGGTAATCAAGCGTAAATTAGGCAGAGGGCAGGAGATGCTGGAGGCGGCATATCCGCTTAAGAAAAACCAGGCGCTAAAGATGCGTATTAAGAATGAGGAAGAGACCCTGGGCTGGGAGAAGACGGTAAAGTTTTAACAAGATGGTGGCCATAGTTCAAAACTTAGGGGCAAGGTTAGTTTATCATATTAACTATGTGGGTGCGCTCACGAAATTATTTTTTCAGACCTTATACTGGACCTTTGTCCCTCCCCTCAAGCGCGAAAGAACATATCAACAGGCAAAACGCATCGGGTTAGAGAGCCTGTCTATTGTTTCGCTGGTGTCCCTGTTTATCGGCATAATCCTTGCTTTGCAGACTGCCTACCAGATGCAGAAACTTTCCAGTGAAATATACATCGCCAATATTATCGCTTTATCGCTGGTGCGGGAATTAGGCCCGGTGATAACCGGCCTTATCCTGGCCGGAAGATGCGGCGCGGCAGTAACCGCGGAATTAGGCACAATGAAGGTTACCGAGCAGATTGACGCTCTGGAGACCCTGGCGACGAATCCGGTAAAATATCTGGTGGTTCCCCGCTTTCTCGCTTTTACCTTTATGCTTCCGGTGCTTACCTTATATGCCAATCTCATTGGGATTATCGGGGGATATCTTATTTGTGTGTATCGCTTAGGGATACGCTCCAGTATGTATATCCATATGACTTTTGATGCGCTGCAGATTAAGGACTTAGTTACCGGTTTGATTAAGACCCTCGTCTTCGGCATTATCATTGCTATGGTGGGTTGTTTAGAGGGAATGCGCACTGAAGGCGGAGCTGAAGGCGTAGGAAAAGCGACTACGGTATCGGTGGTGACGAGTTTTATTTTGATTATCGCGGCGGATTGCATCTTTACGGCGATATTTTATTTTATTTTTCCATAGAGCACTAGGCGCCTTATGTTAATTGAGATCAAAAATGTATATAAGAATTTTAACTCTAAAAGAGTTTTAAACGGTACCAGTTTGACCATTAGCAAGGGCGAGACCAAGGTCATCATCGGCCGCTCAGGATGCGGTAAGAGCGTTTTGTTAAAGCATATTATGGGAATTTTGAAGCCGGATAGCGGAACAATTGCCCTTGATGGAAAGAATTTAGCTGAAATTTCCAGCAAGGAGCTTAATCGCTTGCGCATGCGTATGGCAATGGTTTTCCAGGGAGGAGCGCTTTTTGATTCTCTGACGGTAGGAGGAAATGTCGGCTTTGCCTTGTACGAATATTCCCAATTAAGCAGCAAAGAGATTGAAGAGCGCGTTGAGGAATCGCTCTGTAACGTTGAACTCTGCGGCATCCATAAGCTTATGCCATCAGAATTAAGCGGAGGAATGAAAAAGCGCGTGGCTATTGCCAGGGCTTTGTGCGTGAGGCCTGAGGTGGTGCTCTATGATGAGCCGACCACAGGCGTTGACCCCATAACCGCTGACAGCATCAACGAGCTGATCCGCAGCCTGCACGATAAACTCAAGATGACCTCCATCGTGGTTACTCACGATATGAAAAGCGCTTATCGGGTAGCGGATAAGATTGCCATGCTCTATAACGGCAAGATTATCGCGGAGGGAGCTGCCGACCAGATACAAAATACGCATCATCCGGTTGTCTATCAGTTTATCAACGGCCTGGCGAAAGGGCCGATTACCGAAACAATTGAGAAGTTTATTTAAATGAAGCCCAGACTTACGGAGCGAATCCCTTGACGTCAAAGATGTCAAGGGTGAGCGAACGTAAGTCTGTGGCTGAATTTACCCCGCCTTTGGCGGGGTTCAATTCGCACAATCAAAGAAGCGTCTCAAAGAAGATTGACTTATGTCGTCCTTCGGACTCCATAAGTCAAGCGCTCATTAAAGGAGATAAATATATGACTGCTAAATCACGTATTGAATTGGGAGTTGGTATATTCATTGTTGTCGGCTTAATTATTCTGGTATCATTCGTATTTTTAATCAGCGATTTTCAGTTTATAAAGCCGGGTTATCAATTTGATGTTGTTTTTGGCTTTGCTAACGGTTTAAGAGAAAGCGCTCCTTCCCGGTTTGCCGGCGTGGACATCGGAGAGGTAAAGGCATTACGGGTTTTTTACGATCCCCAGACGTTGAAGACAAAGGTGAGGGTGCGCGTCTGGGTCAACGAGGATTCCCGGATACCCTCAGATTCACAGGTTTGGATTAACACCTTAGGTTTATTAGGAGAAAAGTACTTAGAAATCATTCCGGGTGAGGACTACAATGCGCTGGTTAAGGCAGGCGATACGATTATCGGGCAGGATCCGGTGGCCATGGCAGAGATAACTGAGGAGACCAAAAAATTGGTTTTAAAGATTGAACAGGCAGCCGGAGGATTAAATGACCTGCTGGCGAGAATACATACAGGCCAGGGAACGCTGGGTAAGTTAGTTTATGATGAGACGGTTTATCAGAATATCTCTGCGGTAAGCGGCGATTTAAAGGAGCTTACCGAAGACCTGAAACGCCATCCCTGGAAGCTGTTCTTTAAGCCAAAGGAGAAGCCGGTTAAGAAATAGATTGCTAAATTGTTAGATTGCTAAATTGTTTTTCCGCCTCTAAACAATGTAGCAGTTTAGTAATGTAACAGCGTAAGTTATGAAGACCAAGACTATTTTTAGTTGTCAGAACTGCGGTTATCAATCGCCAAAGTGGTTAGGCAGGTGCCCGGATTGTTCTAATTGGAATTCTTTTGCTGAGGAAGCATATACTGAAAGCAAACAAGCAGCCCGCCCCGCATATGCCGCCCTTAGCGATTTTTCCTTAAAGCCGGAGCCGGTGCTGCTGAAGGAGATAGAGAAAAAAGATGACTTGCGGCATAAGACGCAGATTGGAGAGTTAGACCGGGTATTAGGCGGCGGTATAGTTAAGGGGGCAGTTGTGCTTTTAGGCGGAGACCCCGGGATTGGGAAATCCACCATTTCTTTACAGCTCTCAAATCAGCTTTCTCAAACCGGCCTGAAGATACTCTATGTGAGCGCTGAGGAATCGGTGCAGCAAACCCTGATGCGCGCTGAGAGATTGGGCATTCTTGATTCGGAGCGGATTTATGTAGTCAACCAGACGGATCTTTCGGCAATCATTGAATATATCAAAAAAATAAAACCCGATGTGATGATTATTGATTCAATACAGGTGATTTTCAGCCCGGATATTTCATCAAGCCCGGGTTCGGTAAGTCAGGTGAGGGAGTGCTCCAATATTTTAACCCGCATAGCAAAGAGCGCGGACATTTCTATGTTTATTATCGGCCACGTTACCAAAGAGGGAGCTCTTGCCGGTCCGCGCATCCTGGAACATATCGTTGATACGGTGCTTTATTTTGAAGGCGAAAGGTATTCATCGTATCGCATCCTGCGGGCGGTTAAAAACCGTTTTGGCTCAACGAATGAAATCGGAGTTTTCCATATGGGATCAGGCGGGCTTGAGGAGGTAAAAAACCCTTCAGAGTTTTTTCTTTCTGAGAGGCCGCAAGACGCCCCGGGCTCGGTAATTACTTCGGTTCTGGAGGGAACACGGCCAATGCTCTTAGAAGTTCAGGCCTTAGTTGCCAGAAGCTCTTTTGGCTATGCCACCAGGCGCTCAGAAGGCTTTGATTATAACCGCCTCAACCTGCTGGTTGCTGTTCTGGAGAAAAGATTGGGGCTGCATTTAGAAAATGAGGATATTTTCATTAATATAGCCGGCGGCGTTACGGTGAAAGACCCTTCCTGCGACCTGGCTGTGGCTTTAGCGATTGTTTCCAGCTTTAAGGAGAAGATTGTTAAAAAAGACATCGTGATCATAGGCGAGGTGGGCCTGGCTTCCGAAATCCGCAGCGTTATCCAGCTTTCTTTAAGGCTCAACGAGGCGCAGAAATTGGGCTTTAAGCAATGTATTATACCGAAGAATAATTTAGATAAAAAGGATAGCTATGCTCTTGAATTGACTGGAGCCAGAAATATCCAGGAAGCAATGGAATATGTTTTTTAGAAAGGTGATTTTCTTGTTATAGGGAGGGAAAGGACAATGACATTATTATTCATCCGTTTTCTTTTTATCGTTGGTTCAATGCTAATCGGCTATCAGATAGCCGGCCCAAATGAGAAGGCCCTGGCGGGGGTGGCCATAGGCGGGCTGGTCGGGATAATGATTATTTTCACGGAAATCGGGATGCGCCGCGTATCGGTAAGGGGCCTATCCAGCGCTGTCTTTGGCCTGATCCTGGGGCTGATTATGTCTAAATTACTTTCAGATATCTTCATTCTCCTTAAGATTGAGCCGCAAACTCTCTCACTTATCCGCCCGGTGATGACTTTGATTCTTTGCTATATAAGCATGGCAGTTGCCATACGGGGTAAAGACGAATTCAATATCATCATTCCTTATGTGCGCCTCTCCCGGCAGGACCAGGTTGAGACGGTGGTGGTAGTGGATACCAGCGCCATTATTGACGGGAGGATTACCGACATCTGTAAGACCGGATTTATTGAAGGAAAAATGGTGGTTCCCAGATTTGTTTTAAAGGAGCTGCAGCAGATTTCCGATTCCGCAGACCCTATAAAAAGGCAAAGGGGCAGGCGCGGCTTAGAGGTGCTTAACACTATCCAGAAGGATATCGGTATTCCGGTTATCATCCACGAGGAAGATTTCCCCGATATCAAAGAAGTAGACGCCAAATTGGTAAAATTAGCCAAGCTGCTGGAGGCAAAGATATTTACCGTTGATTTTAATCTTAACCGTGTGGCGGCGATTCAAGGGATAAAGGTTTTAAATATCAACGAACTGGCAAATGCCCTTAAACCGGTGGTATTTCCCGGTGAACTAATGGAGATACGGCTGCTCAAGGAAGGCAAAGAATATAATCAGGCGGTGGGTTATCTTGAGGACGGGACAATG
>MHHA01000016.1:25349-25887 GCA_001805845.1 Omnitrophica WOR_2 bacterium RIFCSPLOWO2_12_FULL_46_30 | reverse complement strand
GGAGGTTATAGAAAATGTCTAGAATTGTAGCTGGCGCTGCAATAAGAGGAGCAAAAGTAATTACCAAAGAGGCGGAGGACTTCTTGAATAAAGCTATAAAAGAAAAAGGCCCGGATACCAAAATCGGTTTTCCTGAAACGGCTTTCTTTCTCCCGATGGCAAATGCCCTTTTAGCTGCGGAAGTAAAGACCTTAAAAGAGGCCAAGGCAGTGCTTGATTATGCCAAGGGTCTTCTGCCCCAGGCGCCTAAGGATAAGCTCTGGCTGCCGTATCTGGGCGATGCCTTAGATGCCGGAATTGCCACGCTTCTGGCTGAAGAAATCATTATGGTTTTGCGCTATCTCTACGGGCAGGAGCCCCAGCCGGAGTGTAACGGATTCTTTACCGATACCATACTCAGGTCATTGGGAATCCAGCTTGTTGACGGGAGAATGCCTGGATTTGCCGCCATCCTGGGGGCTGCGCCGACTAATGAGATTGCCGTTGCGCTGGTGCGCCAATTGCAGGAAAGAAACATCCTCATTTTTGTCGGCAGCTC
>MHHA01000016.1:7112-25331 GCA_001805845.1 Omnitrophica WOR_2 bacterium RIFCSPLOWO2_12_FULL_46_30 | reverse complement strand
CATTTTTGTCGGCAGCTCATCAGGCGGCCGCTCGGTTATTGACCAGTTAAAAGAATCCGGGGTGGAGATGGGCTGGGATAATTACATTGTCCCTTATGGACGCGATACGCAAAGCGCAATTTATCCTCTTAACTGGGCAATCCGCTCCGCAATGACCTTTGGAGGCATTAAGGCGGGCCAGGCCAAGAAATGCCTGCTCTACACCAAAGAGCGTGTCTTTGCTTTTGGTTTGGCTTTAGGATTAGTTGATGATTTAAAATACGCCACCGGAGCCGGCGCAATCAATATGGGTTTTCCGGTGATTGCCGATACGGATATTCCTGAGATTAAGCCCAGCGGCATCACTACCTATGAGGCCTTAGTCAAGGAATTTGATTATAAGAAAATTGTCCAGCGCTGTATTGAAGTAAGGGGAGTGAAGGTTAAGGTTTCCAGGATTCCCATACCGGTTCTCTTTGGCGCTGCCTTTGAGGGGGAGCGGGTCCGGCGTGAACAGCTTTACTGCGAGTTCGGAGGAAAATCATCCCCTGCATTTGAGCTGATTATCACTAAGGATTCTGCCGGGATAGAAGATGGGAAGATAAGCTTACTCGGGCCGGATATGGACGAGCTTGCGGAAGGGAAAAAATCCCTGCCGCTGGGAATCTTGGTTGAGGTTTCAGGCAGAAAGATGCAAAAGGATTTTGAACCCATATTAGAAAGGCAGCTGCACCGGTTTTTTAATTATTGTATGGGGGTTATGCACATCGGCCAGCGGGATATGAACTGGATCAGGGTCAGTAAAGATGCCTACGCAAAGGGCCTGAGGGTTAAACACTTAGGGATTGTCCTGCATGCGATGATTCACCAGGAGTTTGGCGCGATTGTTGATAAGGTTCAGGTAACGCTTTTTACCAAAGAAGAGGATGTTTCAGCTAAGCTTATTGAGGCAAAAAAGGCATACGTTGAACGCGATGAACGTTTAAGCGGCATAACCGACGAAAGCGTGGATACTTTTTATTCATGCGAGCTCTGCCAGTCTTTTGCGCCGAATCATATCTGCGTGATTTCTCCTGAGCGGGTAGGTTTATGCGGAGCGTATTCGTGGTTAGATACCAGGGCTGCCTATGAAATTGCGCCCGCAGGAGGAAATAAGCCCATAGCAAAAAAAGATTGCCTTGACCCGGTAACCGGCGAGTGGGCATCGGTGAATAGTTATGTGAATATGCGCTCTAATAAAAGCGTAGAGCGATTTTCTCTTTATTCTATTGTCAATAATCCCACTACTTCCTGCGGCTGCTTTGAGTGTATCCTGGCCTTAATCCCTGAGGCAAATGGCATAATGATTGTGCACCGGGATTACCCGGGGATGACCCCCTGCGGTATGACCTTTACTACTCTGGCCGGTTCGGTGGGAGGCGGGGTGCAGACCCCCGGGTTCTTAGGGGTGGGGAAAATCTATCTTACCAGCAAAAAGTTTATCTCTGCTGACGGCGGCTTAAAAAGAATCGTCTGGATGCCCAAAGAATTAAAAGAATTACTCGGCGAAAAACTTATCAAAAGGGCGCAGGAAATCGGCGAGCCGGAGCTGATTAACAAAATTGCCGATGAAACCGCCGCTACCACGATAGATGAGCTGCTGCTATTCTTAGAAAAAGTTAAGCACCCCGCGCTGACCATGCCTTCTTTGATTTAATCGGCGCTCACTCAAAAAAACACTTGACTATCTTAAGGTTATATATTATTCTATAACCAAGTATAAAATTCTTATGGCCCAGCCAAAAACAAAACACCTGTTTTTTATAACCCAATTATTAGTCATTAATCTCTGTATCGCAATAGCCGGCCCTGCCTTTTGCGAAAGCCTGCTTAAGGAAAATGCTTTAGAGTATCGCCAGAGAGGTTATCAGGCTCAAAAAGCAGGCATGCCGCAGGAGGCGCTCAGTTTCTATCAAAAGGCCCTGCAGATAGACCCTGCCTCTTGCGTCATCTATAATGACTTAGGCGTGGTTTTTGAAACGTTAGGCCAGTCAGATAATGCCGAGGAGGCTTATTTACGGGCTGCGGCTATTGCACCCAGCTATGGCAAGGCATATTATAATTTAGCGCTCCTCTATGAAAGCAGGGGCAATTTAGAGAAGGCCGCAGAGTATTGGTTAAAGCTTGCTTCTGCCGCGCCTGAGGAAGAATCAATGAGCAGGAAGGCCCAGGACAGGCTCTCTGAGCTGGGAGAGATTTTTCCTGAGATACGGGAGAAATATTTACGCGCGGAGGCGGCTGGCCTTGATAAAGAAGCCGCGCAGTTTAAAGATAAGCTGGACTCCGATAACAAGGCGCTGGCGCAATTTTATATTGAGAAGGCCGGAATCCTCGCCAAGAAGAGAAACTATCCCCAGGCGCTGCATATGTATCTTAACGCCAAGCAGTTAGATCCCCAGAACGACCAGATAGATACGTTAATTGAAACAACCCGAAGAAAGATACTTCTTCTATAGATTTATTCCTCTAAAGCCCATTTTTCAAAATCCCGGATGAAATTTTAGGTTATATTCTTGTGATGTTTTCTTAGCTTGTATGTCTAGCCCAAAAATCTATCTTATTGACGGCTCCGGGCTGTGTTACCGGGCATTTTATGCCCTCCCGCACTTTACCACTTCCCAGGGACAACCAACGGGCGCGGTACTGGGCTTTACCAATATCCTCGGAAAAATCTTGAGAGACAAACCGGATTATATCGCCTGTTGCTTTGATGTTTCCCGGGAGACCTTCCGTCAAAAGAAATATAAGGAATATAAGAGCCAGCGCTCCGCAATGCCCGATGAGCTAAAGAGCCAAATGGCGCTGATTAAAGAGGTGGTCTCTTCATATAACATTGCCATTAGTGAATTAGAGGGCTATGAGGCGGATGATTTGCTCGCCAGCCTAGCGCAAAAGGCGAGAGAGAAGTCCCTTGAGGTCTTTATCGTGAGTTCGGACAAGGATATTTTACAGTTAGTTGATGAAAAGATAAAGGTCTTTGACCCCCGCAAGGATAAAGAAGGCCTGCTCTATACCGTCGGCCAGTTAAGGCGGGAGTATGGCTTAGAGCCCAAGCAGCTGCCCGATTTCTTTGCGCTTACCGGAGATGCGGTTGATAACATTCCCGGGGTAAAAGGCGTAGGAGAAAAGACGGCTCTCAGGCTGCTTGAAGAATTTGGCAGCGTTGAAAATATGATTAAGAACGCAAGCCAGATTAAATCCGAAGGCCTGCGCCAGGCGATTCAAAATAATATTGAGGCTATCCGCTTAAGCTATGATTTATTGAAGCTGCGCGATGAGCTGGAGATTGATTTTGATTTGGATAAATTAAGCCGTAAAGAGCCTGATTATGACAGGCTGTTTAGCTTATTCAAGCAGTTAGAATTTAAGAATCTACTCAAGAAGCTCCCTGTTAATGTTGAGAAGGAAGTTAAGAACAAGCCCATCCCAAGCCCTTTAGAGGATAACATAACTTTAAAAGAAAAGGTCTTGAGTTTGGCCGGGGCCGAGAATGAATTTTATTTTTTCCTCGCTGAGGATACAACCCGGAGAATTTATTTATCTTCGGGCGGGGATTTTTATTCTCTTGCCGCCAGCGACGCCCGGCTGCAAACAGTGCTCCAGGAGCCAACGATTAAGAAAATCAGCCATAACTTAAAAGAAATAAAGCTCTCGCTGTTAAAAAATGGCCTTAATCTTCAGGGGCTCTATTTTGATACCATGCTGGCCGCCTATCTGGTGGATTCATCGCTTCCGGAATACGGCCTGCCGGAATTGGCTTTTCGCTATTTAGAAGAGAAGTATCCGGCTCATGCCCTGGCCCCGGAAGAAAGCCTGGGTATTTTGATAAGGCTTGTGCCTATCCTGAAAGAGAAGCTTAAAGAGCGTTCGCAAAACAAACTCTTTTATGAATTAGAGATGCCTTTAGTTGAGGTGATGGCCTCAATGACGCTATCCGGGGTTAAAATAGATACAAAGGCATTGGCTGAATTATCCAAAGATTTAGAGAGAAGGCTCATTGATTTAAGGAGCGGGATATACACCATGAATTCAGGAGGAGAGTTTAACCTTAACTCGCCTAAGCAATTGCAGGATGTGCTCTTTGGAAGGCTTAAGCTTCCTGTTATTAAGAGGACCAAGACCGGGCCGTCAACTGATGAGGAGGTTTTGCGGAAGCTATCCCGGAAACATAAGCTTCCCCTGCTTATTTTAGAATACCGCCAGTTAAACAAACTCAAAAATACCTACGTGGATAGCCTGCCTGCGCTTATAAGTTCCCAAACCAATAGAATTCACGCTGCCTTTGACCAGGCGGGAACCGAGACCGGGAGAATTTCTTCTCATAACCCAAATTTACAGAATATCCCGGCGAAAGGAGATATTGCCGGGCTGATCCGCAGGTCTTTTATTGCCGAAAAAGGAAATTCCCTCATCTCTGCTGATTATTCTCAGATAGAGCTCAGGGTCCTGGCGCATTTTTCAGAAGACCAGGCCTTAGTCGCTGCCTTTAAGAATGGCTTGGATATCCATCGCCATACCGCAAGCCTCATTTTTCAGGTTGCTGAGGATGCGGTCTCGCCGGAGATGCGCGATACGGCAAAAAGGATAAATTTCGGTATTGTCTACGGTATGAGCAGCTTCGGCTTGGCCAGGGATTTGGAAATTGCGCCGCTGGAGGCGCAAAACTTTATTGACAGTTATTTCTTACGCTATCCCGGGGTAAAAGATTTTATTGAGAAACAAATAAAACAGGTTAGAATTTCCGGCTATGTCCAGACGCTGCTGGGAAGGAGGAGATACCTGCCGGGTATAGGTAGTTCCAACAATGCGCTCGCGTCCTTTGCCGAGCGCCAGGCAGTCAATTCCCCTATCCAGGGCTCGGCCGCTGACCTGATCAAATTGGCAATGGTCGATGTCTTCCGCGCTTTGAAAGAAAAGAAGCTCCAGTCCAAGCTGATAATGCAGATTCACGATGAATTGGTTTTTGAAGTTATCAATGATGAAGCTCCCGCGATGATAAATCTGCTCAGGGACAAAATGGAAAACGTTTATCCGCTGGCGGTGCCCATAAAAGTCAATATTAAAAAGGGCATAAACTGGCTGGAGATGGAGCCGGTGATATGAAAGTATTTATCTGCGCAAGCGAGATAGTCCCCTTTGCCAAGACCGGAGGTTTGGCAGATGTAGCGGGAGCGCTTCCTCTGGTTTTGGAAAAGCACGGCATAGAGGTAAGGATTGCTCTTCCCAAATATAAAATAGTAAAGCCGCCCCTCGACTTCGCTCAGGGCAGGCAAAGCCACCAGCCAGCAGGCAGTGGTTTGGCTTCCGATAGCCAAAGCCAGAAGGCCGCCAGCGTTAAGGATGATATAGAGGTAAGTAAAATCGGGAAAAATGTTCGGGTTTATTTGATAAAAAATGCTCAATATTTTGACCGCGATGGGCTCTATGGAGATAAAGCAGGAGATTATGCGGATAACTTAGAGAGATTTTCATTTTATTGCCGCAGGAGCCTTGATTTACTGAAAGAGATAAATTTCAAGCCGGATATTATTCATTGCCATGACTGGCAGACAGCATTGATCCCGGTGTATTTAAAAACTCTATACCGCAAAGACAATTTTTACAAGGATATCAAAACCCTGCTGACCATTCATAACCTCAGCTTTCAGGGGGTTTTTGCTAAGGACGAATTCCCTAAGCTGGGATTGGATTGGCCGTTATTTAACATTGATGGCCTGGAATTTTACCATAAAGTAAATATCTTAAAGGGCGGGGTTATTTTCAGCGATTTGCTCAATACGGTAAGCCCGACGTATGCCGGGGAAATCCAGACCAAAGAATCTGGCTGCGGCCTGGAAGGGGTCCTGTCTAAGAGAAAGAAAGGCCTTTCCGGCATCTTGAACGGACTTGATTATGGACTCTGGGATCCAGAGAAAGATACCCATATCTATAAGCCATATTCGGCAAGCGCGCTTAGAGATAAATACGTAAACAAAAAGATGCTCCAGGAAGAATGCCGTTTGTCAGTTCAAGAAGAGATACCTCTCTTTGGCATGGTCAGCCGCCTCAGCCAGCAGAAGGGCCTGGATTTGATTGCGCAGAGTATGGAAGATTTGCTCGGGCATTGCAAGATGCAAATAATTGTCTTGGGTGTAGGCGACGCCAGATACCATCAGCTTCTCTCTGGGCTCGCTCAAAAGTATCCGGCTAACGTCAGCGCCCAGATAAAATTTGATGAAGGCCTGGCGCATAAAATCTATGCCGGCGCGGATATATTTCTTATGCCTTCGCGCTTTGAGCCGTGCGGCCTGGGACAGATGATTGCCTTGCGATATGGGACGCTGCCGCTGGTCTTTAAAACCGGAGGCCTTGCCGACACCGTTTCGCAAGTAAACGGCTTCGTCTTTAAAGAATACACAAAGGAGGCCTTTGTTAGAACGGTAGAATCCGCTATTAGCGCCTATAGAAGCAAAAGAAAATGGATGGCATTGGTTAAAAAGGCATTTACCTATAATTTCTCATGGGAAAAGTCAGCCGGGGAATATATTAAGTTGTATCAAAAATTAAGTTAAAGATACTAAAGAGACAAAGAATAATGGAAATCTCTATTCGCACACGAAAATTGTGTGCTCACAGAGATTTCCATTATTCTTGCGTAATTCAATATATGATTATCGGGGTTACCGGCAGCCTGGGGACGGGGAAAACTACCGTTAGCGGGATGTTTAGGTCGCTTGGGGCGCACGTCATTGACGCGGATAAAATAGTGCATCGTATCTTAGGCAAATCTGCGCGCAAGAGATTAGCCGGTTTTGTTTTTGACCGGCCGCAAACACTCAAAAAACTTTGCCGGATTATCCATCCGCTGGTAAAGAAAGAGATTTTTCTTGAGCTCAAAAAACATAAGTCAAGCAGAGCGATAGTCATAGATGCCCCTCTTTTAGTGGAAAGCGGCTTAGATAAAAAATGCGATTATTTGCTCGTAGTCAAAGCCAATCTTAAGCAGCAGTTAGGGCGCGCAGGCGAAAGTTTATCTCTCTCTAAAGACCAAATCCGAAAACGGATAAAACAGCAGATGCCTTTAAGGAAGAAAATGCGTCTGGCTGATTTTATCATTGATAATAGAGGAACGCTAAAGAATACGGAAAAACAGGTAAAAGATATCTGGGAGGAAATATGGAAAAAGTAGATATAGGAAATCTCAAAGAGATGAAAATTTCAGAATTAACCAAGTTTTCCAAAGAGCTGAATGTCAATGGCGTAAGCGGCCTCAGGAAACAAGACCTTATTTTCAAAATCCTGCAGGCCCAGGCTGAAAAAGAAGGGCTGATGTTCGGGGAGGGGGTTTTAGAGATACTTCCCGAGGGTTTTGGATTTTTACGCTCGCCGAATTATAATTATCTTCCTTGCCCGGATGATATCTATATCTCGCCAAGCCAAATTCGTAAATTTGATTTGAGGACCGGAGATACGGTCAGCGGTCAAATCCGCCCCCCCAAAGAAGGGGAAAAATATTTTGCCCTGCTCAAGGTTGAGGCGGTTAACTTTGAAAACCCTGAGGATTTGAAAGAAAAGGTGCTTTTTGACAATCTTACGCCGGTCTATCCTCACGACCGCTATGCCTTAGAGACAAGCCCGACAGAGGTTTCCATGCGTATAATGAATTTACTCACGCCCATAGGTAAGGGCCAGCGCGGCTTAATCGTAGCGCCGCCATATAGCGGTAAGACCGTGCTGCTCCAGAAGCTCGCTAATTCCATTGTGCAGAATAGCCCCGATGTTATTCTGATTGTCCTTTTGATTGATGAGCGCCCGGAAGAGGTAACCGAGATGCAGCGCATCGTAAAGGGCGAGGTGATTTCTTCAACCTTTGACGAGCCGCCCGAGCGCCATGTGCAAGTTGCGGAAATTGTGCTGGAGAAGGCACGGCGCTTGGTTGAGCATAAGAAAGACGTGGTCGTGCTATTAGACAGCATCACCCGCCTTGCCCGGGCCTATAACTCCGTTGTCCCGCACAGCGGAAAGATCCTCTCCGGCGGCGTAGATTCAAATGCCCTGCAAAAGCCGAAGCGCTTTTTTGGCGCGGCCAGGGCTATTGATGAAGGCGGAAGTTTAACCATTATCGCTACCGCCTTGGTTGATACCGGCAGCCGTATGGATGAAGTAATCTTTGAAGAATTCAAAGGCACAGGCAATATGGAGATTCAGCTTGACCGCAATCTATTCCAGAGAAGAATCTATCCGGCAATTGATATCAAGCGCTCAAATACCCGTCATGAAGAATTACTGCTTAAGCCGGATGAGTTGAATAAGGTCTGGATTTTACGCAAGGTCTTGAATGAGACCAACAACGTGGAGGCAATGGAACTCTTGATTGATAAATTATCCAAGACAAAATCCAATGTGGAGTTTCTTAACAGTATGAACCAATAGTCCCGCCTCGTAAGCTGCGCCAAAATTCTGTTCCATAATTTTAGCGCACTCGGCGGGATTAATTCGCCCCGCCAACGGCAGGGGCTCATTAAGGAGGTCAAATGAAAGACGGAATCCATCCTAAATACCAGGATGCAACTATTATCTGCGCCTGCGGCGAGGTAATTCACACCCGTTCAACCAAGCCGAGCGCCCGGGTTGAGATATGTTCAAAATGCCATCCCTTTTTTACGGGAAAGCAGAAGTTGGTGGATCCGGCGGGCAGAGTGGATAAGTATATGAAGCGCTATAAGAAGCAGTAACCCGGGCGATAGCGAGGGGAAATGTTTGAGAGATTGGAAGCGATAGAAAAACGTTACATAGAGCTTGAGCATAAGTTAGCCGACCTGGGCCTCATCGGGGATAAAGGCCAGTATCAGAAATTAGTAAAAGAATTCTCCGGCATAGAAGAGATAGTCAAAGAATACCGCCGCTATAAATCGTTATCCGGGGAATTGGCTGAATTGGAGGCACTTCCGCAAAAGGAGAGTTCTCTTGAGCCGGAGTTTGCGGCATTGGTCAGGAAGGAAATCCCCCGGCTCAAGGAAAAAATAGCTCAAGCAGAAAAAGAATTAGCCTGCACGATGCAGCGCGAGGATAAAGAGGAAGACAGGGATATCATCATTGAAATCCGCGCCGGCACCGGAGGAGACGAGGCAGGTATATTTGCCGGGGATTTGTTTCGTATGTACGGTAAATACATTGCGAATCATCATTGGGCTATGGAAGTAATGGCAGGACATCCCACTGAGGCAGGAGGCTTCAAAGAGATTATTTTCTCAGTCAAGGGTAAGGGCGCCTATAAGCGCTTAAAGTATGAGTCCGGGGTGCACCGGGTCCAGCGCGTTCCGGTTACCGAGGCCTCGGGGAGAATTCATACCTCAACCGCAACGATTGCCGTGATGGCTGAGGCCCAGGAAATTGATTTGGTAATTGACCCTAAGGATTTAAAGATTGATGTCTTCAGGTCCTCCGGGCCAGGGGGCCAATCGGTTAATACTACGGATTCGGCAGTCAGGATTACCCATCTGCCTACCGCTACGGTAGTTACCTGCCAGGATGAACGTTCCCAGCTCAAAAATAAGAATAAAGCTATGCGGGTTTTGAGGACGCGTATTCTGGATAAAATGCGCCAGGAAGAGTTGCTCAAGGCCTCCCGGGAGCGCAAGGCCCAGATTGGAAGCGCAGAGCGCAGCGAAAAGATCAGGACCTATAATTTTCCTGACCGCAGGGTGACTGACCACCGCATTGGACTAACCCTGCATAAGTTGGAAAATATCTTAGAGGGCGAGCTTGACGATTTTATTGACGGCCTCATCGCAGAAGACGCCAAGCGCCGGTTGGCGGCAACGTAATTACGTGCAATGACTGAAAAAGAAATTATACTTAGCTCAATTTTAAATTGTCCGCGCAGCAGCTTATACAGCGGAGATCTTTCTTTTAATCTAAAGGCGCGAAAGTCGTTATCCCGCTATTTGTCCTTACGTTCCCAGGGCCTTCCTTTACAGTACATCCTGGGGGAGGTAGAATTTTTTGGGCTGATGCTTAAGGTGGATAAACGAGTGTTTATCCCCCGGCCGGAAACCGAGATTCTGGTAGAAACAGCGGGCAATAAACTCAAAGATAAAAAGGGAGAATTCAGGCTCTTAGATTTAGGAACCGGCTCAGGATGCATTGCCATAAGTTTAGCCAAGTTTCTGCCTTCGGCTTCGCTCACCGCGGTTGATATTTCTCAAGAGGCCCTGCGCGTTGCAAAGAGAAATGCCAGATTGCACAATGTAGATTCTCGGATAGAGTTTCTTCAGAGCGATTTATTTACGGGTTACCTGCCTGCCGGCAGGCAGGCGAGTGCGCGGGTTACGGGTTACGATATGATTATATCCAATCCTCCCTATATTCGTTCTCAAGACATTGAGCATCTGCAAAAGGAGCTTCAGTATGAACCGCGCATTGCCTTAGACGGAGGAGTCAGTGGTTTAGATTTTTATCGCCGCATAATTCAGGATACTCCAGGGTTTCTTAAAAAAGACGGCTTGCTTTTGCTGGAGATAGGTTTCAGCCAGTGTCCTAAAATAAAAAATCTTCTTCAAAGGTCTCATAATTTTGAAATAATTGATATCGTAAGAGATTATGCCGATATAGAAAGAGTGCTCGTGGTGAAGAAGCATGGATAAGTTAGTAATTGAAGGCGGGGTTTCCTTAAAAGGCGCGGTCTCGGTAAGCGGAGCAAAGAACGCGGTCCTGCCGCTTCTGGCTGCCTGCCTGCTGACTAATGAACGCTGCCGCATCAAGAACGTTCCCAACTTAAGAGACGTGAATACGATGGTTAAAATCCTGCGTTCCCTGGGAGCTTGCTTAGAATTTTCTAACGGCGAGGTTATGGTTGAGGCCGCAAAGCTCAGGAACCTCGCCGCTGATTACAAATTGGTCTCTACGATGCGCGCTTCATTCTGTGTCCTGGGCCCTCTTCTGGGCAGGTTCAGGAAAGCAAAGGTTTCTTTGCCCGGTGGCTGCATTATCGGCGTCAGGCCCGTTGATTTGCATCTTAAGGGCCTAAGGGCCCTGGGCGCAAAGATTGATATTCAAGGCGGTTATGTTGTAACTGAAGCCAGAGAGCTGCGCGGCGCCGGTATCTACCTGGGGGGCGTATTTGGCTCTTCGGTCCTGGCTACCGATAATGTGATGATGGCGGCAGTCTTGGCCAAGGGAAAGACAGTGATAGAGTCAGCCGCCTGTGAGCCGGAAGTTGTGGATTTGGCAAATTTCTTAAATAAGATGGGCGCGAAAATCAGGGGCCAGGGGACTCCCTCTATTGAGATTGAAGGGGTGCGCCATTTACACGGCACTGATTATCAGATAATCCCCGATCGTATTGAAGCCGGGACTTTGCTCCTGGCTTGCGCGATAACTAAGGGCGATTGTTTTATCAAAGGAGCATTTAAAGAGCATTTGAGCGCGGTCTTAGATAAGCTCTGGGAATCCGGGGTCAGAATTGAAGATGCCGACGGGGGTTTAAGGGTGGCCCGGCCGCGCAAGAACTTAAAGCCGGTAAATATCACTACCCTGCCTTATCCGGGGTTCCCTACCGATATGCAGGCGCAAGTTATGGCATTGATGAGCGTTACCCCCGGCATCAGCGTTATTACCGAGAAAATTTATCCGGATAGATTTATGCATGTGGCAGAGCTTAACCGTATGGGCGCCAGGATTATGCGCGAAGGCCCCCATGCGATTGTGCAGGGGGTAAGAGGACTTTCCGGCGCACCGGTTATGGCTTCGGACCTGCGCGCCTCAGCCGCATTAGTTTTGGCTGGCCTGGCGGCTAAGGGCCGCACCGAGGTATCGCGCATTTATCATCTTGACCGCGGCTATGAAAATTTAGAGCTGAAATTACAAAAATTAGGGGCGAGGATTTGGAGGGAGAAGGAATGATTTTAATGATTGATAATTATGATTCCTTTACCTATAACTTAGTGCAATATCTGGGTGAGTTAGGCGCGGATTTAAAGGTTTTCCGGAATGACAAGATTACCATCGGGAAGATTAAGCAGCTGCGTCCGGAAAAAATAGTTATCTCGCCCGGGCCGGGCAGGCCGGATGATGCCGGGATATCTAAAGAGTTAATCCGGGAATTCGCCGGTAAAATTCCCATCCTGGGCGTCTGTCTGGGCCATCAATGTATCGGCGCGGTCTACGGGGGTAAAATTATTCAAGCCAAACGGCTTATGCACGGCAAGACCTCTGCCATTTACCATAATGGCCGGGGGCTCTTTGAAAACATTCCTAATCCCTTTGAGGCTACCCGCTATCATTCGCTATTGGTGGAAAGAAAGTCCTTGCCGGCTTGTTTAGAAATAACTGCCTGGACAAAACAAAAAGAAATAATGGGGCTACAGCATAAAAGGTATCCCTTGTTTGGGGTGCAATTTCATCCCGAATCCATATTGACTAAGGCGGGTAAGGATATCTTAAAGAATTTTCTGAAAAGTTAAATGATAAAAGAGGCAATAATAAATCTGGCCGAAAAAAAAGACCTGCCGCAAGTGCAGATGATGCAGGCTATGGAAGAGATTATGCGAGGTTTGGTGAGCCCTGTGCAAATTTGCGCCTTTCTGGTTGCGCTTCGTATGAAAGGCGAGACTCCAGAAGAGATTACGGGCGCGGCGCTAGGGATGCGGGAATTTGTTAAGAAAATAGAAGTCCCCGAAGATATTGTTTTAGATACCTGCGGCACAGGGGCAGACCGCATGCATACGTTTAATATCTCAACCATCTCAAGCTTTGTAGCCGCGGGCTGCGGCCTGGTGGTGGCAAAGCACGGTAACCGCGCCGTTTCCAGCCGCTGCGGAAGCGCGGATTTATTAGAGGCATTAGGGATAAACATTAATATTGACGAGAAAAAAGTAGAAGAGTGCCTAAAAAAAATAGGCATTGGTTTTCTCTTTGCGCCGAGTTTACATCCGGCAATGAAATACGTTAGCGGCGTGCGCAAGGAATTGGGCTTGCGCACTATCTTTAACCTGCTGGGGCCTTTGACTAATCCGGCCTTCGCCACCCATCAGTTATTGGGAGTTTATGATTTAAAATTATTGAAGGTCTTAGCAGAAGTATTGGGTAATTTAGGGGTAAGGCATGGTTTGGTTGTCCACGGCTTAGACGGGCTTGATGAGCTCACCACCACTACCACAACGAAGGTATGCGAGTTAAAAAATAAAAAGCTTAAGTTTTACGGTATCGAGCCGTCTGACTTCGGAATTAAGAAGGCCCGGCTTAAGGATTTAGAGGGCGGCGATATAGAGATAAATGCGCAGATTGCCAGAGAAGTGCTCCAGGCAGATAAAGGGCCCAAGAGAGATATCGTGCTGCTTAATGCCGGATGCGCCATTTATACCGCTGATAAGGTAAAGACAATCAAGGAAGGCATTGCCTTGGCAAAAGAATCCATAGATTCCGGCAGGGCATTAAGGAAGTTAGAAGAATTAAAAGAACTGACAAATTCGTAACTATGGCTGGAGATTTCCTAAAGGAAGTTCTGTTAGAAAAACAAAAGTCGCTTAAAGAGGCAAAGCGCCGTTACCCCGAGGAGGAGCTGCGCCTGAAGTTAGAAGAGCCGCGTATCTGGCGGCCCTTTAAGGCAAGTATCGGTGTCCGCGGAAAACTGCATATTATTGCCGAGCTCAAAAAGGCATCTCCTTGCGCAGGCATCCTGAGAGAAGATTTTGACCCTATCCAAATCTCCCGCCTTTACCAGAACGCGGGCGCCAGCGCCATCTCGGTTTTAACCGAAGAAAAATATTTCCTGGGGAAAATTTCCTATCTGAGCCAGGTGCGTAAAATTGTTGACCTGCCAATCTTAAGAAAAGATTTTATCTTTGAACCTTACCAGCTCTATGAGTCAAAATTCTTCGGCGCAGATAGCGTGCTTTTGATTGCCGAGGTCCTAAAAGACGGCCGGCTCTCGGAGTTCCTCTCTCTGGCTAAACGTTTAGAATTGGATTGTCTGGTGGAGGCGCATAATTTAGAGCAGCTTAAATATGCTTTAGACCAGGGTTCTGAGATTATCGGGCTGAACAGCCGTAATCTGCATACCTTAGAAATAGATAACAAATCAAGGAGCGCATTAATAAAGTATGCGCCCAGGGATAGAGTGCTGGTGGCGGAATCAGGAATCAAAACGCATCGTGATTATGAAAGCTGTAAAAAGTTAAAGCTGAACGCGCTTCTTATCGGCAGCGCTCTGATGAAGGCAAAGGATATCAGAGAAAAATTTAAGCAGCTCGTTGAAGGCAAGCCCCCGAAAACAAAAATTATCCGTCGGAAAAAGATATGAGCGTGCATTTGACTTTTTGCGGAGGAGTGCGCACCGTTACCGGCTCAATGCATCTCCTGGAGGCAAACGGCCAAAGGGTCATTATTGATTGCGGTTTGTTCCAGGGCCACCGCGAGGATTTTTACCGGGTTAACGCCCAATTTCCCTTTAATCCCGGCAAGTTAGATGCCGCTGTTCTCTCTCACAGCCATATTGACCACTGCGGGAACTTGCCGAATCTCACAAGAAGCGGCTTTACGGGAAAAGTTTTTGTCACCAGCCCCACCAGGGACATCTGCCGGCTTATGCTTTTAGATAGCGCCAGGATACAGGAAGAAGATGTCAAATTTGTCAATAAGGTAAATGCCCGCAAGGGCCTGCCCTCCCGGCCGCCGCTCTATAGCGTTGAGGACGCGCAAAAGTCCTTAAGAAAAATCAGGGCCGTTGATTACCATAAGAAATTTAAACTCGCCACAGCCATCAATTGCACCTTTTATGACGCCGGCCATATTCTGGGTTCCGCGATACCGTATCTGGAAATCATAAAAACTGAAAGCGGACAACGCATAAAGATTGCCTATGCGGTTGATTTAGGCCGTAAGCATATGCCTTTTCTGCAGGACCCTGAAATCTTAAACGATGTTGATTATCTGCTTCTGGAAAGCACTTACGGCGGACGAACGCATGAGCCGCTGGCTCAGGCAAAGCTAAAATTAGCCGAAGCCATCAACCGCACTATGGCAAGAGGAGGGAAGGTGATTATTCCCTCCTTTGCCCTGGAGCGCACCCAGGAGGTGGTCTATTATCTGGGAGAGCTGCTCAAAGAAAAGAAGATTAAGCCTCTTCCCATATTCGTAGACAGCCCCCTGGCCTGCAACATTACCGATGTATTCTTAAAACATAGCGCATCTTTTGACCTTGAAGCCATTCGCTATATCCGCGATAGCCAAGAGTCAAAAAAGCTGAATTTTGATAAACGGCCGATGGTTATTATTTCCAGTTCAGGAATGTGCGAATCGGGAAGAATCCTGCATCATTTACGCAATAATATCGGGAACCCGCTTAATACCATTCTCGTAGTCGGCTATATGGCGAAAAATACCCTGGGCAAAAGAATCGTGGAAAAACAGCGCAGGGTAAGAATCTTCGGCGAGAGCTTTGAACTGAAGGCAGAGGTTGAGGTAATTAACGCCTTTTCCGCCCATGCGGATAAGAATGAATTGGCAGATTATGTTTTGAGGACTAAAGGGAAACTCAAGAAGATTTTTATCGTTCACGGCGATATGGACCAGTCAGAGGCCCTGGCCTTTAACTTAAGGAGCAAAGGCTTCAGGGCCTATATCCCCAGGAAGTTTGAGACGGTAACATTAGATTAATCAAGGAGGCATCCAATGGCTAAAATTATTTTCCCTCTTACAATCCCCCTCTTCATTAACCTCATTTTTCCTCTTTCTTCTTTTGCCCAGACCGAAGAAGAAACTATGACCATCACCACCTATTACCCCGCTCCCTACGGGGTCTATAATGAGATGCGCGCCAAGAGGATGGCGGTGGGAACCAACTATTATAACGGCAGCGCTTATCCCTGGGATACCGGAGGCGGCTGTGTGGGTAATGAAATCTGCAATGCTGACCTGGTAGTGCAGGGCAAGGTGGGTATCGGGACCACAAGCCCTAATTCTCCCCTACATGTAATAGGAACGGTTAACGCTGAGGCGTTTCAGGCCTTTGAGACAAACGGCGCCTACGCCTTTATGGAGCGGGGGATTGATAATGACGGCATTGTACAGTTTGGGGGATTTAACGTTGCTACAACATCATTTACAGATACTCGTATTGATGGTGTCCCGCTGGTTCTCCAAAGCAGATCCGGCGGCAACGTCGGCATCGGGACGGCGAGTCCAATAAACAGATTGGATGTACGCAGTGCGCCAAGTCAGAACATTCTTTCCGCAGTTGAAACCACGTCAAATAAAGGCGTATGGATTGGACATGACGGCACACAGGGCATAATAAGGACTACTTTTGATGCAACTGGAGGTTTTTCTCCCTTGACTTTCCAAACAAGTAATGCAGACAGAATATATATAACAACCACCGGCAACGTGGGCATTGGGACGGCGAGCCCGGGGGCGAAGTTGGCGGTGGCAGGAGAAATCAATGCCGGTTCCGCAGCGGACAAAACCGTTTTTCATAAAGGAAACTTAATACTTATAACGTGTGGTTTTTCATGGACACCGCACCCAGGGGGGTGGGCTGAACGTATCTGGACCAGCGGCGATTGCGGCGGGGTGGCGAAATTACCCTCCCAGTATGCCAACAGCATGAGGGCGATTAGCGGAAGCGATTGGAACGGGGATCGGCTGATATACTGCAATTCGGACACACTGCGGGTATTTCAGCCCGCCTCCTACAATGCCTATGCCAGATGCGACTATCTCTGCTGGGATTAAGATAAATAGGGACAGCGACCATTTTCTTATTTCCAAAAATCCAGGAATGCTTCTAAAATAATATTTGACAATTGCAGAATAATAGATTATACTTATTTACGGAAAGGCAGTAAGACAGAGGATGAGCAGGCTGGAGGATATGTAGATGAAGAATAGGGCGGTTGTATCTGAGAGAGGAACGGTGACTATCCCTGAGCCGATCAGGGAGGCGGCGCATATACATCCCGGCGATTTAATTGAATTTAAGCCAGAGAGGGATAGGATTGTCTTAAGACACCTCATTGTAAAACATTCGGAAGAGGAAGCTCTTATGAGCAGCAGCGATTGGGAAAGATTTGACAGGTTAGTACAGAAACAAATGAAAAAGGATGAACGCACAAGCTATACCGATTTAGAAGAGGCCAAACAACACTCACCCGGACTAAGGCGTAAAAGAACCGCAGAAAATCTGCGATAATGGTTATAAACTATCTAAAGAGCTACGACCGTTCTTTTGGGAAACTCAACGGCCGTCTTCAAGAAAAAACCATTCTTGCGATTGATAATTTCCTGGATTTTATAAAGACCCGTCAGAAGCCAGAGGGCCTGGGTTTAAAAAAGGTCTATAAGAATTACTGGGAAATAAGGCTGGATATCAGAAACAGGATAATCTTTGAGTTAAGGGCTAATACCATAAATTTCGCCTTTGCAGGCGGCCATAACGCGGTTAAGCGATTCCTAAAAGGAATTTAGAAAATAGGGAAAAAAACGATGGCAGGGCTGCGGAGGACTGCGCAAAATCTCCCGGGACTATTGGGCGAAAGCGATTCTGCTTGAAAAGCGGTGATTTTTGAGGTATACTTTTATTAGGAAGGAAAAGGTTAAAAAACAGCCGATAAAGGTTACCCTGGCAGGTAACCAGCGGGTAAACCGTAAGAGCTGCGAGAGGTAAGAAGGTGATGCGAAAAAGAAAAAGCTCACCTTTATCGGCCGCAATTATAAGGAAATAAGGCATCCGGAATTTTCTGGGTGCTTTTTTGTTATGGCAAAAAAGATCCTGCTTATAGATGATAATCGCCTGACCAGAGAAATCAACGGCTCTGTCCTGGAGCAGGCCGGCTATAAAATCGTTAGCGCAAGCGACGGCAGCCAGGGGCTTAAGAAGCTGGAAGAGGAAAAAATAGATTTGATTATTCTGGACCTGATTATGCCCGGCATTGACGGATTTGAATTCCTTAAGCTCTGTAAGAAGAATCCGCTGACCCAGCATATTCCGGTAGCGGTCTTAACCATACGGGATTCTCCGCAAGACATAGAGACGGCAAAGAGATTAGGGGCTGAGGTCTGTCTGATAAAGCATAAAATGCGCCCAAAGGCTCTTTTGGACTCGGTAAGGATAATTTTAGGCGAGTGACATTAGTTAATGACATTTCTTGAGTTAGTAAAGAGAAGACAGAGCGTAAGAAAATACCTGCCCAATCCAATTTCCCGGGAAGTTTTAGATAGATG
>MHHA01000016.1:0-7098 GCA_001805845.1 Omnitrophica WOR_2 bacterium RIFCSPLOWO2_12_FULL_46_30 | reverse complement strand
AAGGCGCCGGTAATCATTGCGGTAGTTACGGAGCGCTCGTCGTATCTTTGCCGCCTGGGCGGCTATTTCAGGGGTATGCAATATGCGCTGGTTGATATTGGAATCGCCTGCGAACATCTGATTTTGCAGGCGCAGGAAGAAGGCCTGGGCGCCTGCTGGCTTGGCTGGTTTGACGAAAAAGCAGTAAAACGGGTATTAGGCATTCCAAAAGCTCAAAAGGTTGATATAATGCTCAGCCTTGGCTATCCGGAGGCCCAGGTTGCGCGGGATAAAAAAAGAAAACCAATGGATGAAATCAGGCGATTTTCTTGAAATTATGTGAGGTTTTGTTATAATGAATCTACACGGAGGTGGTTGATATGTCGGTATTCTGGTTAAAATTAAGGATGTGGCTGTTAGTGGCAATTTTGTTTAGCATTGTCTATGGGCTCGTGGTTATGGTAGCGGCTCATTTGGGTATTGTCAATTTCTGGACATACCTATTGATTGCGCTGGTAATGATGTTCATCCAGTATATGGTAGGGCCGAAGCTTATAGAATGGCAGATGCGCATAAGGTATGTTTCAGACAAGGAAGAAGCTGAGCTTTACTCAATGGTGAAAGAGTTAGCTGACCATGCCAGGATACCGATGCCTCGGATAGGCATTGCCGATATCGGCATCCCCAATGCCTTTGCCTTTGGCAGATGGAAATCAGACGGCAGGGTATGCGTTACCAGGGGGATTATGAATTTATTAAGCGAAGATGAGCTGCGCGCGGTTTTGGCTCATGAACTCTCTCACCTTAAAAACAGGGATGTGCTTACCATAACTCTGCTTTCAGTGATACCGCTGGTGCTTTATCATATTGCGGTGAGCAACCTTTATTATAGACGCCCTGCGCAAAGGAGAGGCGAAGGCAATAGCGCAGCGCTTATCGGGATGGCGGCAATGCTTTTTTATTTTATCACCAATCTTTTGGTTCTCTACGGTTCAAGAATCAGGGAGTATTTTGCCGATAGAGGCGCTGTATCTTTAGGATGCGCGCCAAACAATTTGGCTTCAGCTTTGTATAAGTTAGTCTATGGTTCGCTGCGGGTTGATAAAGAGAGTTTAAGGCAGGTTGAAGGGCTAAAGGCCTTTTTTGTTAACGACCCTTCCTGCGCCTTGAATGAAATTAAGGAATTGCGCCAGTTAGATTTGGATAAGTCAGGAACAATAGATACTGATGAGCTGGCCGTCTTAAGTTCAAAAAGATTGAACATTGGTTTCCCCGAGCGGTTGTTAGAAGTAATGAGCACCCACCCGAATATGCTTAAACGAATCAAGCAATTATCAGCATACCAACAGAAAGGTTAGCCTTAACGTGCTCCTGCGCTCCGTATGCTCGCTTAAAAGAATTCTTTATCATTACTACAGTACACAATATGCTTCCCGATAAATCCGGACATTTTAACGGCTTCGGGGGAAGGTTTGTCCCCGAGGTATTAATCTCTGCTCTGGATTGCTTAGAAAAAGAATACCGCAAGGCAAAAAAGGATAAAGCATTCCAGAGAGAACTAAGCGGTTACCTTGCTTCCTATTGCGGCAGGCCCACCCCATTATATCCGGCTGATAATTTAAGCAGGGCCCTGGGCGGAAAATTAAAAATTTACCTTAAGCGCGAAGACCTTTTGCATACCGGAGCGCATAAAATAAATAATACCATAGCCCAGGGTTTACTCGCTGTCCGGATGGGTAAGCGCCGGGTGATTGCTGAAACCGGCGCAGGCCAGCATGGCGTGGCTACGGCAACTGCCGCCGGCCTTTTTGGGCTTGAGTGCGATATCTTTATGGGTGAGGAAGATATCCGGCGCCAGGAGTTAAATGTCTTTCGGATGAAACTCTTAGGGGCGCGGGTCATTCCGGTAAAATCCGGAAGCAAGACCTTAAAAGACGCGATGAACGAGGCAATCAGGGACTGGGCAACCAATGTCCGAAATACCCATTATATCATCGGCTCGGTGGCAGGGCCCCACCCTTATCCAATGATGGTCAGGGACTTCCAGAGTATAATCGGTAGAGAAACAAGAAGGCAGATCTTAAAATCAGCAGGCCGCCTTCCGGATTACTTAGTTGCCTGTGTGGGCGGCGGAAGCAATGCAATGGGTTTGTTTCATACTTTTTTTAAAGATAAGAAGGTGAGATTTATCGGAGTTGAGGCAGGCGGATTGGGATTACATACCTCCCGCTATGCGGCTACCTTAAATAAAGGAAGGATCGGGGTATTGCACGGCTCAAAAAGTTTCCTCCTGCAGGATAAGGATGGACAGATTGCCATTGCCCATTCAATAGCCGCCGGGCTTGATTATCCCGGGGTGGGGCCAGAGCATAGCTATTACAAAAAGATAAAACGGGCTCAATACGCAGCCGTTACCGATGCCCAAGCCCTCCAAGGCCTGAAACTGCTTTCTGAGAGCGAAGGGATTATTCCCGCGCTTGAGCCGGCCCATGCGCTGTATTATCTTAAAGTATTAGCCGCGCAGGTAAGGACTAAAAAGCTCGTTGTATTATGCCTATCCGGAAGAGGCGACAAGGATATCGGCATAATAAGGGAATATTTTAAGTTATAATGAACAGGATAGACCAGAAGTTCAGAGAACTGAAAGCTAAGGGACAAAAGGCGCTCATCGTGTATTTAACCTGCGGTTTCCCTGAGTTAAGTATAACGGAAAAGTTGGTCCTGGAATTAGAAGGAAGAGGCGTAGACATTATTGAATTAGGCATCCCTTTTTCCGACCCTCTGGCAGACGGGCCGATAATTCAGGCGGCCTCTGAGGACGCGCTTAAGAAGAAAGTCAATCTGCCGGCCATATTTTCATTAGTGAAGTCCTTGAGAAAAAAGACGCAGATACCGCTTTGCCTTATGGGTTATTACAATCCTATTTTTTCCTATGGCCAGGTCCGCTTTGTCAGTGAGGCGGTCCAGGCCGGCGCGGATGGAATCATTATTCCCGACCTGCCTCCGGAAGAGGACAGCTGGCTGTTATCCTTAGCCGGAAAACAAGGTCTGAAAACCATATTTTTCTTGTCGCCTACCAGTTCTCCGGAAAGAATTAAATACATAAGCAAAGTATCCAGCGGCTTTATTTATTATGTCTCCTTAACCGGCGTTACCGGCGCGCGTGAAAACTTATCCGCGGACTTAAGGCAAAATATTCTTAAGATAAAAAAATATACCCAAAAACCTTTATGTGTGGGGTTTGGCATTTCTCAAGCCAGGCATATAGCTCAGGTTTTTAAGATTGCCGACGGCGCAATTGTGGGAAGCGCGGTAATCAGGGTAATCCGGGATAATCTCGGGAAAAAGGACTTGGTTAAGAAGGTGGGCAGGTTTGTTGAGGGTTTAGATGTACGAAAAGAGCGCATTAGCTAACGGCTTAAGATTAGTCACCCATAAAATGCCGCAGAGAAATTCCGCATCCGTGGGAATCTGGCTCGGCGTCGGCGGAAGATATGAGCATAAAGCCAATAAAGGCATTGCCCATGTATTAGAGCATCTTTGTTTTAAGGGAACCAAGAAATATTCGGCGCGCAGTATTAAGGAAACCATAGAGGGGCTGGGCGGCTCGCTCAACGGTTTTACCTCAGAAGAGTTTACCTGTTATTTAACCAAGATTATTTCCAAGCACCTGATGCTGGCCCTGGATATTTTATCCGATATGGTTTTAGAGCCGCTTCTGGCTAAGCATGACCTGAAAAAGGAAAAATCAGTAATCCTGGAAGAAATCAAGATGTACCGCGACCTGCCGCAGGCATACGTGAATGAACTATTGGATGAACTGCTCTGGCCCGGGCATCCCTTAGGGATGAATCTTGCCGGGACTTTAGATTCGGTAAGCGGCTTAAAACAGTCCAGGATTGCCGATTTCAAACGCCAGTTCTATCATCCGGCAAATATTGTGGTCTCGGTCTGCGGGAATATAGAACACCAAAGACTGCTTGATGAGTTATCAAGGCTCTTCTCTAAAGCCAGGGCCAAAGCAAATACAAATTTCAAGAAGGTCCAGATTAATCAGGCAAAGCCGCGCAGCAGGTTTTTTTATAAGGATACACAGCAGAGCCACTTGGCAATGGGGTATCATTCATACAGGCGAGAGCATCCGGACAGGCATACGGTAGGCCTACTGCACATTATTCTGGGCGCGAATATGTCCAGCCGGCTCTTTAGTGAAATCCGTGACAAGAAGGGGCTGGCCTATGAGATAGGGACTCAGCCCAGATATTTTAACGATAGCGGGGCATTTTTTGTTCACGCGGGAGTGGATAACCATAAGGTGTTCACGGCAATTTCCGCAATATTAAAGGAAATGCGCAGAATTACCAAGTCCCCCGTAGCTAAAAATGAATTTGCGCGCGCCAAGGAATATTATACCGGACAGCTCTTGATGAGCTTAGAGGATACCCTTGACCATATGCTCTGGATGGGGGAGCAGGAGACCGCCTTAAGAAAAATAAAAAGCGCAGATGAAATTTTAAAAGAAATAAACAAAGTAACTATTGATGATTTATTAAGGGTAGCCGGGGATATCTTCAAGGGCCGCTCTTTGAGTTTAGCCATTATCGGCCCCCAGAAGGAGAAAGAACAGGCAGAAATTGCCCGTTTGTTAGAATGAATCAGCTCAACAATCATCAGCGCGCGCACAATAACCCCGGGCAGCGAACTCTATCCAGGCCAAGCAGCTTTGCGCTCTTTCTGCCGGAGGCAAGGGAATTTTTAGAGAAAAAGGAATTTGCCCAGGCAAGAGACCTCTTAAAAAATATCCATTCCATTGATTTGGCTGAAGGCTGGACCAAGCTCACCCAGCAGGAAAAGATTCTTATCTTTCGGCTCTTAAGCGCGCGCAAGGCGGTTGAGGTATTTGAGGACCTGCGCTTTGAAGAGCAGTCGTATCTCCTTAATAATCTTGATAACCAGGAAGTCGTCCCTATCTTAAATGAAATGGCTCCTGATGAGCGGGCGAGGCTTTTTAAAGACCTGAAACCGAAGGTAGTCAAGAAGCTTTTCTTAGTAATGAAAAAAGAAGAAGTTGATGACGTAAGGAAGCTGCTTACCTTTAAAGAAGGCCAGGCTGGAGGCATTATGACCACCGAGTTCGTGGAGTTAAAAAAGACAATGACCGCCCGCCAGGCAATCATTCATCTTCAGGAGAGCTGTAAAGCCGGCCAATATCCAAACCTTTATTCGATTTATGTAGCTGATGACGAGCATCGTCTGATCGGAGGGTTGAGCCTGCAGATGTTGATTTCAGCGCCCGCGGATATGCTGATTAAGGATATTATGTCTGATGTTGAGCCGATTAAGGTTGACTGCCATATGTTGAAAGAAGATGTAGCCAAAAGATTTGCGAAATATGACCTGTTAGATGCTCCCGTGGTTGATGATGAGAATAAATTATTGGGGCTGATCACTATTGATGACGTCATAGATTTGATGAACAAGGAAGCCACCAAAGAATTATATGAGATTGGCAAGATGGAAGCTAAGGGCGGCGAGGAAATCCGCTATGCTACTGCCACGGTTGGAGAGTTAGTAAGGCGCCGCGCCGGCTGGCTCATATTTTTACTTATGTTTGACTTTCTTACCGGGACAGTCCTAAAGACCTTTGAACATGCCTTGGGGACGGTGGTGGCATTGACTTTTTTTATCCCGATGCTCTTAGACACCGGAGGTAATGCCGGAAGCCAGGCCTCAATTACGGTTATCAGGGGCCTGGCAACCGGCGATGTCAGGTGGAAGAATGTCAGGAAGATAGTGCGTTTGGAACTGACGGCTTCCTTAGTGATGAGTTTTATCGTAGGGGCGGTGGCATTCCTGCGCGCCTTTTGGTTACAAAATGATATTTCTCTTTCCATAGTTGTGGGTTTAACCCTGACCTCAATCGTTATTTTAGCCATTCTAACCGGCATAAGCCTGCCATTGGTTTCCAAACGCCTTGGCTTTGACCCCGCGGTGCTGGCCGGCCCCATTACAACCAGCGTGGTTGATGTGGTGGGTTTAATCATTTATTTTAACATCGCCAAGTTATTTATACCCGCGTTAGCGCATTAACAATGCATATCCTCCTATCCATCCCTGTTTTTATAATTCTCATTATATTGGCAATATTTTCCTTCTTTTTTTCCGCCTCCGAAACCTCTCTAATTGCCTTAAGCAAAATCAGGGCCAGGCACCTGTTGAATAAGGGCGCAAGGGGAGCGGGTTCGGTTTTTCGCCTGAGCGCCAAATTAGACAGGGTGGTTGCCGCGATATTGATTGGCAATAATTTTGTGAATATTGCCATCTCCAGTTTAGTTACGGTGGTATTCGTCAAGGTATTCGGCGCGAGCTGGGGGGTAGTAATATCTACCTTTTGCGTAACGATGTTTGTATTGATTGCCTGCGAGATTATGCCCAAGACCTTAGCCATCCGCTATTCGGAGAAGACGGCTTTATTTACCGCGCCCATCTTAGAGGTTTTTATCAAGGCCTTTGATTCGGTAATAAATTTTTTTATTGGCGTCAGCAATTTTATCCTCAAGCTTTTCGGCGCGCATCCCCAGAAGCGTTCCCCCCTGATCAGCGAAGAAGAGCTTAAGCTGATGATTGAGATTGGCAAAGAAGAAGGGGTTCTCTCTGACGAAGAACGAAAGATGCTGCATAAGATATTTGAATTTGGCGATACCCGGGCAGGCGAAGTGATGGTGCCCAAAGAGAAAATGGTAGCCATTGACAGGTCTTCTGATGCGGAAAAGCTCTTGGATATCTTAGTTGAAGAAGGCCATGCCCGTATCCCGGTTTATGACGGGACTATTGATAATATCATTGGTATCATTTATGCGCGGGACCTGCTTTATCTCTGGCGCAACAAAGGCCTGGTGATCCTGGCGGATTTGATTCACCCGGCGTATTATGTAGTTTCCGGCAAGCGGGTCAATGAACTTTTGCGCGAGTTTCAGCTTAAACATATCCAGATGGCCATCGTGGTTGATGAATATAAGAAAACTCTGGGAGTGGTAACGCTTGAGGACTTGATTGAGGAGATTGTAGGCGAGATTGAAGAAAAGAGAAGCTAAGGGGTTACAATTATGAAGAAACAAT
>MHHA01000015.1 GCA_001805845.1 Omnitrophica WOR_2 bacterium RIFCSPLOWO2_12_FULL_46_30 | reverse complement strand
TTTAATAGAAAGGCTCGATGCCTTAGAACATTTTGATTGTCTGGCCATTGAGAACAGCTTTCGCCTCTTAGTAAGCGAGTTAAATATCAAGGCAGGCGAATTAGTGCACCCGGTGCGTGCGGCCTTAACCGGCAAAACCATCGGCCCGGGCTTATTTGAACTGATGGAGGTTTTGGGCAAGGAAAGGATAAAACAAAGATTAGAAAAATTTATCAAATGAAGCGGCAGGCGCTCATTAAAGGAGGCGTATGAAAAAATCTATCCTATTTTTACTGGCGTTTGTTTTTTTGACTCTCTGCGCAGGATGTAATACCATTCAGGGTGCGGCCAAAGGTGCAGCCGCTGGTCTTAGCAAAGATTGGCAGGGAGCGCAGGGAGGAGCCATGAAAATAGACGACTGGCTGAAAAAGCACGCCTGGTAATTCTTAGCTTAGACCCTTTATTGATTAAGTAGAGCCCTGCCAATGGCATGGCTCATTTTTTCATATCAGATCATCTCGTAAATTTTTGGGATGTCGGCTAATGGTAGGCCACAAGATTCTGGATCTTGTTATCATGGTTCGAGTCCATGCGTCCCAGCCAACCTTGACGCTCAGGCGAACTTCGAGCGTCCGATACAGTAACAAGCGCCTTGCAGGCATCCCCTGCAGGGCGCTTGTCATTTTTAGGGGTTTTTTGGGCCTCCGGGGCAGGTATGCTACATGAAAGGTTGTCAAGGGTAGTTGGGTTAGGGGTTTTGTGACATGCAGATTTATGAAGATTTATGAAAATTGTAATGTTAGCTAAAATTCAAAATGAGACTTTTTAAAGTTGAAAAGGAGACAGCCCGAGTTCGCGTTTTTTAACTCTTTGCGTATCAATGAGCTTGCCTTTTCTCCAGAATCTTAGCTCTATGAGTGAATCGTCCAAAGGGTAAACCCGGATGTCAACCACTTGCCTTGGTTCAACATCTTTAAGTCTGATTGCTAAATTCTTAATCGTTACCTTGCAATATTGGTCAACAAAGCGCGTAGTCCTAAAAGCAAAAATGTCTTTATAGGTCAAGTAAGGCAAAGGTATAGCAAACTGATGGAATAACGATTTCCCCTGCTCTTTGGCATTCTGGAAGCGTAAGTAAGGAATTTCTCCGGTTGTGGAATGCACCTGTTTATGGTTATAGCGGTCTAATTCTGCATTTAAGACTCGTTGGCCATGGGCAATGGTTGAGACATTCTCTCTGATGCAGGAGCGGATAATTCTATCTTGCAGCCACTGGTAGGGGCGCTCTATTTTACCTTTAGCCTGTGGGGATAAGGCATAGATAGGTTTAACCCTACAGTCAACCAAGACCTGTTTCCACTGCGGGTCAACATCATCGGTGAACTTTTCAAACTTATGATGCACCTGGTCGCGACCCCTGACATAACGGAAAATTGAGTGGCAGTCCACATAATAAGAATAGGGACAACCGTGCTTAATCACGACGGACTGCAGGGCCTGGATGTGCGCCCAGCTTGATTCGTGTTCCTCAAATTTTCCGTAAGGTATATAGCGGCTATGGTCATCCAGAGAGGTAATTAAGCACCATTTTTTGCCTGAAGCCGGTGCCCACAAGTGATATGAGGCGTCATGCTGGATAAGCTCTCCAATGTAACGGGTTAAGACTTCGCGGTCGTGCACTTTCTTGTGCTCTTTGCGCGGAATATAATAATCATGTTCTTTGGCGCATTTAATAACGGTAGGCAGCGATGCGGACTGATTATAAACTTTTGCTAACCGGTCTTTAACATAAGAATAGTTATAGTATTTTAAAGGAATATTTTTATTCTCTATCGCCTCTTTATCAATTTGCAGCTCTTTGATGATATTTTCCTTAACCTCCGGGGAAAGCCTTTTCGGTGATGTCCTGGTATAATTTATGGAGAAGTTAGCAGGATTATCCCTGTATTCCTTTAACAGCCTGAAGAATTGGGCCTTTTCAATCCCCAGAAGTTCTTGGATATATGTGCGCTCAATCTGTTTATCCATGTAATGCTTGAATAAATCTTTGACCTGTTCGGTTGAAAAACTTTTGTGTATTTGAGCCATACTTATACCCTCCTTTTTTCTCCAAGTATAGCTCAAAAACAGGGTGTATCATTTTCAACTTTAATTGCTTAAAAAGTGTCTCATTTTCAATTTTAATTGACATTTATGAAAATTGTAATTGACAATTACAATTTTCATGGTATTATTAAGGCATGATTGAACGTATCTATTATAAGAAATATATTGAGAGAGCCCTTAATCGAAGCAGGGCTGTGGCTTTATTGGGACCGCGGCAGTGCGGGAAAACTACCTTGGCGCGGCAGTTTATCGATATTCGCTCGCCCAATTATTTTGATCTTGAAGACCCGTCAACGCTAATCGGATTTGATGACCCTAAAACGGCCCTTGAGCATTTGAAGGGTCTTGTTGTGATCGATGAGGTTCAGCGCCGTCCGGATGTTTTTCCGATCTTTCGTGTGCTGTTGGATCGCGTGCCGTTACCTGCCAAATTTTTGATTTTAGGAAGTGCTTCGCCGGATTTGTTAAAACAATCTTCAGAATCATTAGCAGGACGACTGGAATTGATCGAAATGGAGGGTTTCGGATTATCCGAAGTGGGGCAAAAGAAGCAAATGCGCCTTTGGAACAGGGGAGGGTTTCCACTGTCGTTCCTCGCCAAGAACGATGAGGATAGCTTATCCTGGCGAGTTAATTTTATTCGAACATTTCTGGAGCGGGATCTTCGTGAAGCGCAAGGGCTTGATGTGCCGGTTGTGACACTCCATAAGTTTTGGATCATGTTGGCCCACAATCATGGGAAAATATGGAATGCCTCGCCCATTGCTTCGTCTCTTGGGCTTACTCATCCCACAATACGCAAGTATTTGGATATTTTGACGGGGTTATTTATGGTTCGTCAGCTTCAGCCATGGTACGCCAACATCAAAAAGCGCCAAGTGAAGTCTCCCAAGGTTTATATTCGTGATTCAGGGCTTTTACACGCGTTGATAGGAATCAATTCGGAACAAGAGCTTCCCCGCTATCCTGTGTGTGGTGCATCGTGGGAAGGATTTGCCATTGAGGAGATTATTCGCTGGGTAGAACCGCAAGATATTTATTATTGGGCGACACATCAAGGAGCAGAAATTGATTTTATCTTTTTTAAAGGCGGACGGATGTTCGGCGTTGAAATTAAACGTCAGGACGCCCCGACAATGACGACATCTATTCGAACGGCACTTGAATATTTGCAACTGGAACGCATCGTCGTGATTTATCCCGGCAATCGACGCTATTCGATTCACAAGAAAGTTGACGTCGTGCCGTTTGATGAGATTTTGGGCGGGATGAAGGGGTTGTTTGGATAATGTTGAAGGAAGAACTACAAAGGCTGAGAAACTTAGAACGCCAGAGAAAGATTTCCATTGGTGTTCACAGAAATATGGCTAATAATTATTTTTATGGAACTTCGATACTTGGTAAAGTGTTAAATCAGGTGACTAACATTTGTATTGTTTTATTTTTTGTCATGTTATTTTTTAACTGGAAAATCAGCCTAGCAATTTTTATTTTTACTTGTTTTTACGCTCCTATCGTTCAGAAAATATCTACTATGATTATAAGGATTAGAGCATTAAGCGATCCGGGTTTGTTTATTTTGCTTTATAAAGCCAGAGTTATTACCGTTAAAGATAATAGGACGGGACAAATTTATCGGGATGAGGACATCCCACTATTTAATTCTGAAACGACTGGCTAATAAAGGAGAAACGGTGTTAGAAAATCTGCAAACGCTATGTTCCAAGTGCAATATCGGCAAAAGCAATGTGTTGTAAAAACCGAAAGTTTAGTGTAATCTGTACCTTAGCGGCTTTCGGCAGGTTATTTTGAATTTTACAAACAGTTGAAAGTATTCAAGTTCTGAAGTTCGTCTGGCGTCCAGTTCGGGCAGCCAACCTTGACGCTCAGGCGAACCATATAATTGTAAGCAGAAGGAGGTTTTGATGAAAAGAATATTAGGGTTAATTTTAACATTCTTTCTTTGCTCTACGGCATCGTTTGTCACTCCTTGTTTCTCCCAAGAAACGAATCAGGCTGTACTCGTTGGCGGCGAATTATATTTAGATGTTTATGAAGACGGCAAAATGACGGGAGAAAAAATAATAACCAATCCACTTATTACAAATGTTAATGGAGATATGCAAATATTTTGGTCGCATATCTTCATTACGCCATTTCATGATCAAAAAGATGTCTGCCTGAAAATGGAACAATTTAGCAGCGACGAAGGAACTATTAGAGACCTTCGTTTGAATAAAGATCATACTGTCACTTTCCAGATAGCGCCTGGGCCTTATGTTGCAGATCCTTCATCAGAGCGTAATATTAATGTCTGGCTGAAGTTATCAGAAGATAATAAGTCGATCATTGATGTAAGCTGCAATATGGCATTTTGGAGCAATATTCTAAATAAGAAAATCCTAAAGGAATGGAAACAGGCGAAAGAATCAAAATTTGAATTACCATACAAAACAGTTTTCTAGATTTAATACTGTGCCATTCTTTGATCTTTAACGGATAAAATTGGTTGTCATTTTGGTTGTCATTTAGATTGTCATTTGCTGGAGCGCTATTATGCCGTTCAAACCAAAATATACAAATACAGGTAAAATACGAAATAATCTTACGAATATTACGTCAGCGCGGGAGATTATCGAGCGAGCTTGTTTATCTTCTGAGCTGGAAGAAAAGTTGAGACGCCTGGCGTTGATACGTAACGCCCATGCATCAACAGCCTTGGCGGGGAATAAACTGACCCTCAAAGAGGTGGAAGCGTTGTTTAGTCGGAGCATAAAATTAAGGAAGAATGCCAAATCGTAAAAATGTCTACATAATAGCCGGGCCTAATGGTTCGGGAAAGACTACATTTGCAAAAGAGTTTTTGCCAAATTACGCCCATTGCCCAAATTTTATCAACGCCGATCTTATTGCACAGGGCTTAGCTCCGTTCTCACCACGGCAAGTAGCGATTAAAGCGGGGAAGCTTGTTTTACAGCAAATAAAAGAATTCGCACAGCGGAATATTGATTTTGGTTTTGAGACTACTCTTGCAGGGAAAACCTACCTAAGACATTTCAAAGAGCTAAAAGAGAAAAGATACAGGCTTCATCTTTTCTTTTTATGGATACCGAGTTCTCAGCTGGCTATAGCTCGTATTAAAGATAGGGTAGCTGAAGGCGGACATGATGTTCCGGGCGAAGATGTTAAAAGGCGATTTGAGAGGAGCATTGTTAATTTCTTTAATATCTATCGTCCGCTACTTGATACATGGCTATTATTTGATAACTCAGAGAAAGAACCTAAACTGATTGCGAAGAAGGATAATTCACATGTAGATGTCCGAAACGATATTTTATTTCAGAAGATATTAAATAAGGCGGGGGTTAAGTTATGAAAAAAAGATTAACGATGCATGAGAAGGCCGAACTTGCCATGAAAGAGGCGGTAAAGAAAGTAATAGCACAACATAAAAAAGACGGCCGTCCGCTTGCGGTATGGGAGAATGGGAAGGTTAAAAAGATAGAAGCAACCTGATCCGCCCCTGCGCACTTGGCGGATTAGTTTCAGTTGCTCAAATAGATAAAACCCCGCTTGAAACGGCGAACAGTCAGTTTCACAAGTAAGTGGAGTTCTTGAGGTTGTGGAGTTCGTCTGGCGTCCAGTTCGGGCAGACAATTTGGCGTTTCACGGCGCGGCTTATTTCAACTTTTTAGGGGAAAATAAATTATCAGAAGGATAGTTAAATAAATAGGATGGCATAAATTATGAAGAGGAAAGAGATGATAAAAGCGGCGCTTGCCGCTGGTTTATTTTTCCTTGGCCTCGGCGGATGGCTCTTACACCTTAGAATACATCCTCCGGTAAAGAACGCGGCTAACCTTATACCTTTTATTTCTGGAATAGGAAGCGTTTTTTGCCTGCCCTTTCTTTTTTGCTTTAGGCCAACGGTTACCTTAGCATATATTATCAATGGTTTTTTGGCCATAATCGGCACAATAACCATGGCGCATTTTTCCATTGCCCATTTCCAGGGCCCGATTACCCCGGCGAGTATTATTTTGAATACGACATTTGCCGATATCGCCATTTTATGGGGAAAATTTGCCGTAGGAAAAACATTGTTTGACCTGGAATTCTTAAAGTCAGAGACGGAGGCAGCCGCGCAGGGGCGTTTCTTTAGATATCCAAATATGGGTTGGTGGTGGGCGCATCTTTTTGCTTTAGCAATAGTATATGCTTCAGGAAACATTTTCTGGAAATAAGGCAGGCGGTTATGTACCGGTTCATACTATTTAAACCCGGCTGGTGGATTCTTCATATCATAGCGATAGCCTGTATCTTCTGGCTCGGGCACGCGGTGCGATTTTAGATCCCGGCATAATTTCATTGACAAACAGCGAGAGTTGAAGTAAATTAAAATAAATAGTAAATAGGCGAGTAGAAGTTTATAACCGCAAGGTAAAAGATAACTCGCCTTGCGGTTTTTTCTTTCTGCCATTATTTGCTAAAATTTTACCGGAAGGAGGTAGCGGATTATGGCAAAAGGAAAAGTTAAGTGGTTCAACGACCAAAAAGGTTATGGGTTTATAACACCGGATGCTGGAGGTAAAGATTGTTTTGTCCACCACAATGCAATTCAAGGCGAAGGTTTCAAATCTTTAAGCGAAGGACAGGCAGTTGAATTTGAAATCGGAGAAGGGCCCAAGGGCCTTCAAGCAACAAACGTAGTAAAGATATAACTATAAATAAGGTCCGGCTATAGTAAGAGCGCCGGGCCTTATTTTTTGAAGAATATGCCGAAGTCCAGCCTCGTTAAAGCCTGAACCATTAGGCGGTGCGGGTATTTTCTCCTTGCTAATTAGGCTAACCATTGTATAATAATTTTATTCAGCTTGAAAATATTCCCCTCGGCGATTACGCGCGGGTGGTGGAATGGCAGACACGTTAGCATGAGGGGCTAATGCCGAAAGGTGTGGGGGTTCAACTCCCCCCCCGCGCATAAAATCTGAATTTGAGTTTAGGGTTTTTTAAAAAAGCCAGCATTTATTGCTGGCTTTTTTGTACTTCGGGAGGCTTAAGAAAGCGCTTTAGGTTTCTTTCCTTTTATCCTTGATATAATTTGAACGTTCAAGGCGCTTGGCGGCTTCCTTTAATTCCGCGCCTATTTCGCTGATTTGGGCAACGTGGGTGATAATACGGGATTCATTGGTAACTAAGCCTATTGAGATAGAGACAAGGGGGATTTGCTGGAGCTGTCCTTTACGGTCATGAGCTATAATATAACCCTTGCGAACATCTTCCGGCTCATAGAATTCCGGGACTTTTTTCTCGAATTCTGTGATGAGTTTTTGGCAGACCTTATCTGATTTATCCGGCGTGGTAATAAATACGAAATCATCCCCGCCGATATGGCCGATAAAATCATCGCTGTTGCCGCATTCATTTATCGCGGTGATGATTGTTCTGGCAGTTTCCCGGATAACCTCATCTCCGTGTTCAAAGCCATACTTGTCATTGTAGGACTTAAATTTATCCAGGTCCGCGTATCCCACAGCCAGCGGCGCTTTTTTTTCCACGCGGTTTTGCAGTTCGTTGACAATGGATATGTTCCCGGGCAGGCGGGTTAAGGGATTGGCCTCAAGGTCTCTTTCGGTGCGCCGTAAAATCATTCGCGCGCGGGCTAACAATTCTGCCGGTTCAAATGGTTTAACAATGTAATCGTCAGCGCCGGCATCGATTCCTTTGACCTTATCCACAAGGTCGCCTTTTCCGGTAAGCATAATCACGGGCAGATGGCGCAGCAGAATATCTTTCTTCAGCCTGCGGCAGACCTCCCTGCCGTCAAGATAGGGCATCTTATAGTCTAAGATTACCAAATCCGGGGATTTCCCCTGAGCCATTTTTAGGCCTTCCATTCCATCCGCAGCTTCAATGACTTCGTAATCCTCTTCACTTAAGGTTAATTTCAGGATATCGCGGATATCCGCATCATCATCAACGATAAGTATGCGTGGTTTTTTCATGGTATAGGAAAGTATATATAAACTACTGCGAAAATCGCCTGCCTGCTTTAGCAGGCAGGCAGAAGGTTATGCGCCGCCTGCCTGCCGGCAGGCAGGAAGGCGATTTTCTTGTTTTGCTTTGGGCAAGGTAAAGCTAAAGGTGGAACCCTGGCCTGGCCTTGCCGCTACCCAGATTTTGCCTTTATGCGCCTGGATAATATTCCTGACTAAGCTTAGGCCTAGCCCCGTGCCTTTTGTTTTCTGGTTTATCAGGTTATCCACCCGGTAAAATTCATCAAAGATATGTTCAGCGTCATGCTCACTCATCCCGATGCCGTTATCAGCGATATTGACTTGAATGGCATCCGCGGATTCAAAAGCAGAAATATTGATGGCGCCGTTTTCTGCGGGAACGAATTTAATCGCGTTGCCAATAATATTGATGAATATCCGCGAGGCTTGAGATTTATCTGCCAGGGCATAGGAGAGCTCTTTGGGAATATTGGTTTGAATGTTGATGGCTTTTTCTTTTAGCTGCGGATTGAGTAATTCAATCACCGAATGCGCCGTTTGGGTTATATCTAAAGCCTCTAATTTCAGTTCGGCCTTGCCGGATTCAATGCGGGCAATATCCAGCAGGTCGTTTACCATATGAGTCAACTCATCGCTGTGTTTATTGATTTTCTCTAACCGTTCTTTTACCGCCGGCGGAACCGTGCCTAATTTTTCAGAAAGCAATATTGAAGCGTAACCTTTTATGGAAGTAAGGGGGGTGCGCAGTTCATGGGATACCGCCGAAACAAATTCGGTTTTTCTTTTACTCACCGATTCAATCTCATTG
>MHHA01000014.1 GCA_001805845.1 Omnitrophica WOR_2 bacterium RIFCSPLOWO2_12_FULL_46_30 | reverse complement strand
AAGGAATCTGCCCTATGACCGGCGCGCCGGGGGAAGCGACAACGAAACAATTAAACGAATTAAACTTAGTCTGCAAAAAATAACAATTTCATCAATCCGCGCTTGATGAAAAACACACTATTTAGAGGAGGGCTTATGAAAAAGTTTACGGTTTACGGTTTACAGCTTACAGCATCAGGTTTGTTAATTATGCTATTTTTAAGCGGATGCACAGTAAGGACATATTCGGCAGTAAAAGACAGGGTTGACCAGGAGGCAGGCGGTAATCAAGGATATTTAACCGGCTCTGCTCCGGCTGGCGCCCAGGCGCCAAAAAAATTCATCAAACGTACCACCAGGGTTGTAGAAATTGAAATGCGCAGCCCGGTAAAATTTGAAAAACTCAAAGAACCTCCGGAAGCGATTGAACAGCGGCAGGCGCAGGATATCCCGCTTGAAGGAAACCGCGGTTATGTTGAAGGCAGGGCTCCGGCGCTTGAGCCGGCTCAAGCTGAATCAGCTCAAGGAGCGGCTGCGGCAGGATATGATACCTACATAGTCAAGAAAGACGATACCCTGCAAAAAATCTCTGCTCAATTCTACGGAACAACCAGGAAATGGACGAAGCTCTTTGAAGCGAATAAAGACAAACTCAAAAGCCCGGATAAGCTTCGCGCCGGACAAGAGCTAAAGATACCCAGAGATTAACGAATTGCATCATATTAATCTTACCCCTCAATTACTCTGTGTAATGTTAAATGTATAACGTGTAACGAAAGGTGTAATGGTTTAATGTGTAATGGAAAAGCAGATTAAGTTAAAGAATGCCGCTGAGGCGCTGGCGCTCCTTGGCCCCCGGGATGAAAATCTTCCGATTTTAGAAAAAGAGCTGGGCGTGAAAATTATCCTGCGCTTAGATACCCTGAGAATCTCCGGCAGCAATAAAAAACTTAAAAACGCCCTGCCGATTATAGAGCATATCTTAAACGAGAGCCGCTTGGGACGAGCAGCAGAAACCCATCGGCCGAAACAAAGCTTTAACGCTGAAAAAGTGGACATCGGTTTTTCATTTAAAGGCAGGACGATCGGCCCCAGAAGCTCCACGCAGCGTGAATACGTCCAGGCGATAAAGGATTACGATATCGTTTTTGGCGTCGGCCCGGCAGGCACCGGGAAAACTTACTTAGCTATGGCAATGGCAGTTGAGGCCTTACGAAAAGGATATGTGCGCAGAATAATCCTTACCCGGCCGGCTCTTGAAGCAGGAGAATCCTTAGGATATCTCCCGGGAACTCTATACGAAAAAATATTGCCGTATCTGCGGCCGCTTTACGATGCCCTCTACGATATGATGGATGCGGACAGAATAGAAAAATACATTGAAATAGGAACCATTGAAGTGGCGCCTTTAGCCTTTATGCGCGGCAGGACCTTAAACGATGCCTTTGTTATCCTTGATGAAGCGCAGAATTGCACTGTTGAACAGCTGAAGATGTTTCTTACCCGCTTAGGTTTTGATTCTAAAACCGTTATTACCGGCGATACTACCCAGAGCGACCTTCCGGGAGGAACGCCCGTTGGATTAGTGCTGGCAATAGACATCTTAAAACCTATTCAAGGGATAAAATTTGTCCATTTTACCGGCAAAGATGTGGTCAGGCACGAATTAGTCCAGAAAATCATCGCCGCCTATGAGAAAATATCTACCGCCCGATTGAGTTGTCTTTGAGTTTATTGAGTTGTCTTTGAGTTTATTGAGTTATTTTGGTTTAACTCTATAAACTTATGAACTCTATGAACTCTATGAACTCTATGAACTCAAATAGAATTGCTCGTTACCAGCCGCAGATATATCTTTTAGTAAGCAGTATAATACTAATCCTCCTGCCCATCGCCTTTAATATAAACATCTTAAGCGGACTCCTGCTCGTCAGCTTTATCTTATATTTTAGATTTTCACCGCCTGCGATTACCCGGGATAAACGGCATAACTATCTTGTACTTATTTTTTTATTTGTGCTCTTTCTCTTTAGCGCTTACAAATTAACAGAGTACCGCATACCGGCAGCGTATATACCGGTTACGGCTCTGGCTATGTATGTAACCATATTTTATAACGACCTCAAGCTTGTCTTTGCTTTTTGCGTATTGGCCTCCTATCATGCCGGAATCATTGCCGGCAGTTCTCTCTATCTAAGCCTCATTTTTTTAATAACGGCTATGGCTACGGCGATTCTCGTATTCGGCTTAAGAAAGAGGAGCCGTATTTTAAGCGCGGGATGCCTATCCGGCATCATCCAATCGCTGCTTTACGCACTCGCCTATCCGCCTGCGAGCTTTTCATCTCTCGCCCCCAATTTCTACAGCGGAATTATCTGCGCTATTGTGGTGGCAGGGACGCTGCCGGTCCTGGAAAATCTCTTTGGAGTGGTCACCAATATCAGCCTGCTTGAGCTATCTGACTTTAACCATCCCTTATTGAAAAAAATGATACTTGAAGCTCCCGGGACATACCACCACTCGCTAGTGGTGGGAAACCTTGCCGAGCGGGCCGCGGAGAGTATCGGGGCAAACTCCTTGCTGGCGCGCATCGGCGCCTATTATCATGATATCGGGAAACTCACCCATCCTGAATATTTTATGGAAAACCAGCGCCTTTTAAGCAAGCACGCGGGCCTTGCTCCTTCAATGAGCAAAATGATTATTATGAACCACGTCAAGGAAGGAATTGAGCTGGCGAGAAAATACCGGCTCAAACCGGCAATCATTGATTTTATAACCCAGCACCATGGCAACGGCCTGGTCTATTATTTTTACCGCAAGGCGCTGGAAGAAATAGAACAGGATGAAAAAATCTATGAAGAAGGCTTTCGCTATCCCGGGCCGCGGCCTACTTCAAAAGAGACCGCGATTGTGCTGCTTGCGGATTCGGTTGAAGCGGCATCAAGAGTAATCAGCGAACCTAAGGCCGCAAAGATTGAAGAAGTAGTGCATAAGGTTATCAACAATAAGTTTATTGACGGCCAGTTAGATGATTGCGAGCTGACTTTAAAAGACCTGGAAAAGATTGCCCAGGTCTTTACCCATATGTTAAGCGGAATATACCATGGACGGATTGAATACCCGGAAGGAAATCACCATAAGCAGAAAGGAAGCCGGGCGGCTGCCTTTCTCCCAGGGCAGGATAAAAAGCTGCATCCAGAAAATCTTTAAACTGCTTAAAAGGGCGCCCCTGAGGCGGCCGATAGCCGTTGTTTTCTTTAACGACGAAAAGATCAAAGATTTAAATCAAAAATATCTAAAACGCAATACTCCTACCGACGTATTGGTTTTTGACTACCGAGCGCATGGCGCAGAGCTGGCAATTTCCATAGATACCGCAAAAAGAAACGCCCAGATTTATCATACCTCATTGAAAAAGGAAGTCATGCTCTACATTATTCACGGAATCCTGCATCTCTGCGGCTACGATGACACCACCCAAAAGGCAAAAAGAAAAATGTTCAAGAAGCAGGAGGAGATCTTCAAGAAAATCGCGAAGCGATTTTCTTGATCCTGACCCCGCTCTTTGCGGGGGAAGGATCTGATTAAGAAAATACTCCATGGCTATTCTCAAAGCAGAAGCAATAGTTCTGAAGACCTACGATTTTCGGGAAACCAGCCTGATCGCGCATCTTTTTACCAGAGAGTACGGCAGATTAGACGGGATTCTAAAAGGGATACGCAGCGACTCCAGGAAATTCGCTTCTAACTTAGAGCCATTTTCTCTCAATGATATTATTTTTTATCAAGCGCGCAATTCAGGCCTGCATCTTATTTCACAGTGCGACTTAAAAGACGATTTTAGCGTGATCAGAAATAATCTAAAATCAATTGCCCACGCCAGTTACATCATGGACCTCATCGGGCGCCTGATGCAGCCGGATGATAAAAATATAGACGGCTACGAACTGACTCTCTCTGCCTTAAAACAAATGTCTTCCGGCTACGATGCGCAAAAGGTTCTGTATATATTCCTGATTAAGTTCTTAAAAAGCATCGGCTTCCGGCCAAGATTAGATGGCTGCATAGCCTGCGACCGGGATATTTCCGCTGCGGCTTTTTTTAATGTCAGGCGCGGAGGGCTCGTTTGCGCCCGCTGCGGCGCTGGCGATAGCTATTCTACCGATGTGCTCGGGGGAACCATCGCCTCTATATTGCATATTGAAGAGGGCAATTGGGAGGACGCCTTACGGCTGGGTTTGAGCGCAAAAGTAAGAGATGAACTCAAAAACATCCTGCATAATTTCATGGAATTTCATTTACAGCTCAGGCCAAAATCCGGCGAGCTGTTAGAAGTTTTACAATAGCGCGCCAGGGAGATAAGCATATGAAAATCACAATCATTGGGCCGGGGGCAATGGGTTGCCTCTTAGCTAGTTTTCTCTCAAAAAGCAGGGAAGAAATCTGGCTTTTAGATAAAAATGCCGAGCGCGCCCTGAAAATCAGGGACCAGGGGATAAAGATAGAGGGCATCTCTGGCAACTGGCAGGCAAAAGTTAACGTCACTGCTAAAGCCGAAGAAATAGGCCCGCAGGACCTTATCATTATAGCGGTAAAATCCTATGACACCAAAGGCGCCCTTAAGGATATCAAGGCCATGCTTGGCGAATCAACTTTAGTCCTCAGCCTTCAAAACGGCTTAGGCAACACGGAAATCATCTCCGAAGTAGCCGGCCAGGAAAGAACCCTGGGCGGCGCCACTAATCACGGAGCAACGCTTTTAGCCGCAGGCTCAATAAGGCACGCCGGGCGCGGGGAAACTGTGTTCGGCCGGATGGATGGCAAAATTACCGCTGAACTGCGCTATATCCGCGAACTCTTTAATAAGGCGGGGCTGGAGACCCGGATTACCAAAGACATTAAAGCCCTTCTCTGGTCAAAGCTGATTATTAACGTAGGCATCAACGCCCTTACCGCGATCACCCGCCTGAACAACGGCAGGCTGATTGAATTTGACGGCTCAAGGAAAATCCTGGAAGAAGCGGTCAACGAAGCAATAAAAGTTGCGAAGAAAAAAAGAATCAGGTTAATTTATGACGACCCGCTCTCTAAGGTTGAGGCAGTTTGTGAAGCAACCGCAGCCAACGTCTCCAGCATGCTCCAGGATGTTTTAAAACAAAGGCGCACTGAAATTGATTTTATAAACGGAGCCGTGGTCAGGCATGCCCAGGGCTTAGGCATACCAACCCCGGTAAACGCGGTATTGACTAATTTAGTCAAGGCGATTGAATCAAGCTACGCATTGCAGGTATAGAGGTTAATGATAACCAAAACCATTGCTGAAATCTTTCGTAACATTGCCAAAATTTTAGAGCTCAAGGGCGAAAACGTCTTTCGTATCCGCGCCTATGAACGGGCAGCCCAGAATATCGAGTCCTCAAGCGAAGATATCCAGGGCCTGATCAACGAAAACCGGCTCAAGACTATCCCCGGCATCGGCTCGGATTTATCCGGGAAAATTATGGAAATCGCTAAAACCGGAAAGCTCAAATTTTACGAAGAACTCAGGAAGACAATTCCCGAGGGGCTCATGGATTTACTCAATATCCCTTCCGTAGGGCCAAAGCATGCAAGGTTATTCCATCAAAAGCTGAAAATCAAAAGCATCGCGGGGTTAGAAAAAGCTGCCCGCCAGGGAAAACTTCTGGAACTGGAAGGAATAAAAGAAAAGACGGTAGAAAATATCTTAAAAGGCATAGCCCTGCTTGAAAAAGGCCGGGAGAGAATGGACCTGGCTACGGCAATCCTAACAGCGGATGAATTCATAACCCCGCTTAAAAGCCTGTCTTATGTCAAAAAAATAGCTGCCTGCGGTTCCTTGCGCCGGATGAAAGAGACAATCCGGGATATTGACATTTTAGTTGTCTCTGATTATGCGGATAAAGTTATGGATACCTTTGTAAAACTGCCTGCGGTTAAAGATATAACCCTAAAAGGCGCGACCAAATCTTCAATAATCACCAAGGAGGGCGCCCAGGTAGACTTGAGGGTGGTGGAAGAAAAAAGCTACGGTTCAGCGCTGATTTATTTTACCGGTTCAAAGAATTTTAATATTAAGATTCGCCGCCTGGCAATCAAGAAAGATCTAAAGATAAATGAATACGGCGTTTTTAAGCTCAAGAATAATAAAGAAACCTATCTTCTGGGCAAGACAGAGGAAGAAATTTTTAAATGCCTGGGCCTAAGCTTCATTGAACCGGAGTTACGGGAAGACAGGGGCGAAGCGGAATTAGCAGCTCAAGATCAACTGCCAGAGCTTGTCTCTTTAAAAGACATCAGAGGCGATTTTCACTCCCATTCAAAATATTCCGACGGCCAGCAGGGCATCTTGGAAATGGCTGATGCGGCCAGGCAATCAGGCTATACATACCTGAACATAAGCGACCATTCGCAGGGCCTGAAGGTAGCAGGGGGCCTGTCAATAGAGGAACTAAAGACAAAAAAGGCAGAGGTTGATAAATTAAACTCAAAAATGAGAAATTTCAGGATACTTTTCGGGACAGAAGTTGACATTGACGCAAATGGAGGACTTGATTATCCGGATGCTGTCCTGGCTGAATTTGACGTTGTGGTAGCAGCAATCCATAGCGGCTTTAAACAATCAAGGGCTCAAAGCACCAGGCGCTTAGTGAGCGCCTGTAAAAATAAAAATGTGGATATCATTGGCCATCCCACAGGAAGGCTCTGGGGAACGCGGGACGGCTATGAAATAAATTTTGAGCAGCTCTTTAAAGCAGCGTCCGATTATGGGACAGCGTTAGAAATTAACGCCTATCCGCTGCGGCTGGATTTAAACGACACTAACGCCCGCCAGGCGAAAGAAAAAGGCGTAAAATTAGCTATTTCAACTGATGCCCACAGCGCTAATCAGCTTAGATATATGCGCCTGGGCGTGGCTACGGCAAGGCGCGGCTGGCTCACTAAGGATGATGTCCTCAATACCCTGTCATGCGAAGAGCTGATGAAGTTATTTAAAAAATGAGTAAAGGTTATCGGGGCAAATCTTATATTTTGCTGTCTGCTGCCTGTTGTCTGCTGTCTGTTGTTTCTGGCTGTTCTTTGAAACCTTATCATAAAGAAACCCGCATTATGATGGGCACCTTTGTAGAAATCACCTGTCAGGATAAAACGGCAATGAATGCGGCGTTTGAGGAGATAAAAAAAATAGAAAATATTGCCAATAAGTTTGAGCCGGCATCTGAAATATCCCGGCTTAATAAAAACGGCGAAATCAAGGCCAGTGCGGATTTCCTGAATTTAATCAAGGAATCTAAAAAATATTACGCGCTCTCCGGCGGGGCCTTTGATATCACGGTGAGCCCGCTGGTTGATACCTGGAAAAATAAGATTAAGGAGGCGCAGGAGAAAAAGTCAGCTCACCTCCTGCCGGCAGAAGATGAGCTTGAGGATAAGCTTGCCCTTGTCGGCTCGGATAAAATTTTTATTAATGAGCAGGAATCGCTGATTAAATTCACTCAAGCCCCCCTCGGGGGGCAGGCCGGAATGTCCATTGATTTAGGCGGCATTGCCAAGGGCTATGCCGTTGACAAAGCTGTTTTGCGGCTTAAGGGGCTGGGGATTAACTCTTGCTTAGTCAATGCCGGAGGAAATATCTACTGTTTAGGCAGGAAGGGAAAGCGCAAGTGGCATATCGGCATCCAGCATCCGCGCAATCCCGAGAAGCTTCTTTTTTATTTAGACCTGGAAAACCAGGCAGTAGCCACCTCGGGCGATTACCAGCAATATTTTATCGCCGAGGGGAAACGTTACAGCCATATCATTGACCCAAAGACAGGTTATCCGGTAAATAATGGCTTGGCTTCTGTAACCATAATTGCTGAAGACGCTGCCGCTGCCGACGCCTTAAGCACAACGGTATTTGTCTTAGGAAAAGAAAAAGGCCGGGAACTGCTTGATAAAATCGGCAATGTCCAGGCAAGGATAATTGAGGAAAAAGACATATAAAGATGTTTCGCATAATTGAAAAATCAAATTTAGCCAAAGATATTACCCGGCTCGTTGTTGAAGCGCCGGATATAGCGGCCAAAGCGCAGGCCGGCCAATTTGTAGTTATTGTCAGTAAGAAGAATTCCGAGCGCATACCTCTAACCATTGCCGATTCCGACAGAACTAAGGGGATAGTCACCATTATTTTCCAGGAGGTTGGTTTCTCAACCCGGGAATTAGGCGCCCTTAATGCCGGCGGCTCCCTCCAGCATATCTTAGGCCCCTTAGGAACACCGACCCACATTGAAAACTTTGGCGCTGTCCTTTGCGTTGCCGGAGGCGTGGGCATTGCCGAGCTCTTGCCGGTAGCCAGGAGCTTCAAAAAAGCAGGAAACCGCCTGCTGGCCATTATCGGCGCCCGCACTAAAGAGTCAATTATTTTAGAAGACGAACTAAAACAGGCCGCTGATGAGTTGTTTATTACCACCGATGACGGTTCATACGGCAAGGGAGGGCTGGTGACTGATACCCTCAAAGGACTGCTTACGGTGATAGAAAAATCAACCCATAGCAAATACCCCGATCTTGTCTATACGGTCGGGCCCGTAGCGATGATGCGGGCCGTCTCAGAACTTACTAAGCTCTATCAGATTAAAACTATTGTCAGCCTGAATCCCATAATGGTTGACGCCACCGGAATGTGCGGAAGCTGCCGGGTCAGCGTGGGCGGCAAGACGATGTTTGGCTGTGTGGACGGGCCGGAGTTTGACGGGCATCTGGTTGATTTCGCGGAATTACAGAAAAGATTGAATTCCTTTAAAGAAAAAGAAGAGTGTCTGAATAAGATGTGTCCGCGCAAGGAATAATGAGACAACAGAATGCAAAAGAAAGGATAAAGAATTTCTTTGAAGTTGCCCTGGGTTATACAAAAGAACAGGCGCGGGAAGAAGCCGCCCGCTGTCTTTTGTGCAAAGACCCCTTATGCGTTAAGGGATGCCCGGTTGAAATAGATATACCTGCTTTTATAAAACTCATCCGCGAAGACAAAATCAAAGAAGCCCTGGCTAAAATCAAAGAAAGAAATAATCTTCCCGCTGTCTGCGGCAGGGTCTGCCCGCAGGAGGACCAGTGCGAGGCGCTCTGCATCCTCAATAAGAA
>MHHA01000013.1:8851-9189 GCA_001805845.1 Omnitrophica WOR_2 bacterium RIFCSPLOWO2_12_FULL_46_30 | reverse complement strand
ACTCATCCAGCGGGATAATGTTAGTGATATTGCATCTGCCTTTGCCGCTCAGTAATATTTTCTTGCCAATGGTATTATTTCTTTCAATTAAGACCACGGTCTTATTATGGCTGCGGCTAGCGCCCCGCCTATCACGCCTACAGCGGATTCCGCTTTTGGCGGAACGGCGGGGTGGCTTGTATCCTGCGGCGCGGATGCAGCTCATAATTCCTGCTGGCCCTGCGCCGACAACGGCAATATCATAAACTTGCATAAAATTTCAGGATTGGCTGCGGCTAGCGCCCCGCCTATCACGCCTACAGCGGATTCCGCTTTTGGCGGAATGGCGGGGGGGCTTA